>JAGWQH010000025.1 GCA_028870115.1 Candidatus Methylomirabilota bacterium | reverse complement strand
TCGTCGAAGGAGCAGCCCTTGCGGTTGATGTAGGAGGTGATGAGCCCGTGCTTGATGACCCAGTCCAGTTCGCGGTTGAGCGTCATCGGGTCCTCGGCGAGCTTGTCCAGGACATACTGCCATTTCTCCAGCAGGTCGGCCACCTGGGGACTGCGTTCCCGGCCCTGGTAGTACTCGAGGGCGAGGTCGAGGTACTCCCGCTGGATCTCGATGGCCGAGAACTCCTTGCCGCGCTTGAGCCGAACCCGGCGGCGGCAGGTGATGTCGTGGGAGATCTCTTTAATGGCCCGGACGGGGTCTTCGAGGGCGAGGTCGCGCTTGATGACGCCGTCTTCCACCATGGCCAGGACGATGGCGGTGGTCCCGACTTTGAGGTAGGTCGCGACCTCCGACATGTTGGAATCGCCGACGATGACGTGCAGGCGGCGGTACTTCTCCTCGTCGGCGTGGGGCTCATCGCGGGTGTTGATGATCGGCCGCTTGGCCATAGTATCAAGGCCGATAAAAGTCTCGAAGAAGTCGGCCCGTTGAGAGATCTGAAAGTCGCAACGCGCGCCGCCGTTTTCGACCCCAACCTTGCCTGCGCCCGCAAAGATCTGACGGGTCACCAGGAACGGCGCAAGCCCCTGGACAATCTGCTCGAATGGAACCCGCCGTTCCATCAAGTAGTTTTCATGGTTGCCGTAGCTGTTTCCCTTCCCGTCGCTATTATTCTTGTAGATGAAGATCCGCTGCCGCTCCGGCAAGGTCAGGTTGGCTGCAGCCAGGCACAGTTCGAAGGTCCGCTCGCCGGCCTTCTCGTAACAGACCACGTCCCGGGCGTTGGTACACTCCGGCGTCGAGTATTCGGGGTGGGCCCCGTCAACATAGAGGCGGCCGCCGTTTCGAAGCAGCTTATTGATGGTGCGATTATCCTGCTGGCTTGGCCTTTCGCGCTCTCCGCTCACCTCGAATCCTCTGGCATCGAGGAGCGGGTTCTCGCCTGTATAATCCCAGATCGCCTTCACCTCAGCGAGGGGGCGATGGCTATTAATCAACAGGATGGAACTGGATACGGGATCGAAACCGGAGGGATCCTTTGCGCTGATCCCTAACTCAGTCTCGGTTCCCATGATCTTTTCGATCGCCATGTGTCCTCGTGAATGAAAATCCCCGGCCCGGCCAGGATGAGTTCAAGACCTCGTCACAGATAGTGGCCGGTGGAGATGGTTTCAACCTTGCGGGACTTTTTCTCTTCACGGTCGAAGACTGTCCGCACATTCACGATGCGCTCGCTTCGCCGCCCGGCAATCTTGGCCCAGTCGTCCGGATTGGTGGTATTCGGCAGATCTTCATTCTCCCTGAATTCAGTCCGGACTGCATCAAGCAGGTCTTCGACCGTCAGGCCCTTGATACCCGTCGCGATCATCCTTTTGACCGCTCGCTTTTTGGCCCTTGTGCAGATCGATTCGATCATGGCTCCCGAGGCGAAATCCTTAAAGTAGAGTGTTTCCTGCTGGCCGGAGGCGTAGGTAACCTCCAGGAAGCGGTGCTCCGGGACTGTGGCGTACAGAAGCTGAATGGCCGCCGCAGTCATGGCTGCCGCCGTCTTTTCGGGCGTTCCATGGGCCTTGATCTCCGCCGCTGCAAACGGCAGCTCAGGCGTCAGGTACTTCGCAAAGATCTCATGGGCCGCGCTCTGGTCGGGGCGGTCGATCTTAATCTTCACATCGAACCGTCCCGGACGCAGGACAGCCGGGTCAATGAGGTCCTGTCGGTTCGAGGCCCCGATGACAATGACGTGCTTGAGCCCCTCCACGCCATCGAGTTCCGCCAGGAACTGCGGAACGATCGTGGACTCTATATCCGAAGAGATGCCAGAACCGCGAGTCCGGAAGAGAGAATCCATCTCGTCAAAGAAGATAACTACCGGCGATCCCTCGGTGGCCTTCTCCTTAGCCCTGCCGAAGATCTCCCGGATCTGCCGCTCCGTCTCGCCGACATACTTGTTCAGCAACTCAGGACCCTTGACGTTCAGGAAGTAGCCTTTGACCGCCTGCCCGGTCTTCTTAGCCAGTTGCTCGGCCAGCGAGTGCGCGACCGCTTTGGCGATCAGGGTCTTGCCGCAACCGGGAGGCCCATAGAGCAACACCCCCTTGGGGGGCTGGAGCTGGTGTTCCCGGAAGTAGTCAACATACAGATGAGGCAGCTCGATGGCATCCCTGATCATCTCGATCTGGGGACCGAGCCCGCCGATGGCCTCATAGCCGATGCTCGGAACCTCTTCGAGGAACAGCTCCTGGACATCGGTTTTGGGCAACTTCTCCAGAATGTGCCCGGACCGCGAGTCAAGGAGCAGATGATCACCTGCCTTGAGGGGAAGTTGTCGCAGCGGATCGGCCAGTTCTACCACCCGCACCTCATCAGCGCGCAGAGTGACAACGGCTCGGCCTTCATCGAGCAGATCTTTCAGCGTCACGACCTCGCCCTGCTCATCGAAGCCTGCCGCCTCAATCACATTAAACGCCTCATTCAAGACCAGTTCCTGGCCTTTCCGCAGCGTTTCTGGACGCACCGACGGGTGGAGGTTGACCTTCATCTTCCGGCCGCCTGTGTAGATATTTGCCGTCTGGTCGGCGTTCATCGACGCGAAGATCCCATACGGGCTCGGGGGAGCGGAGAGCTTCTCCACCTCCTCGCGAAGGCTTTCTATCTGCTCCTTCGCCTGCTGCAAGGCCTCAACCATCCGCTGATTCTGATTATGCGCCTGACCCAACTGTTCGCGGGACTGGTCGAGCTTGGACCGGAGAAACTCGAACTCTTTCGGAGTCTGATCCAGTCTTCGTTGAAGGTGATAGATCTCCTCTTCGAGTGTCTTCACCTGCGCCTGAAGAGACTCGATCTCTTCCTCATACCGAGAAAGCTTACGGTTATACGTTGTCTCGCTCCCCGGAAGTTGTTCAGAAAGCTTCCGCATGGTCTTTCTGAGAGAACTTAACCTTGTCGAGCCCTTTTCAGGATCGCTCATTGTCGCCTGACCTCCTTGCACCCTTGGTCCCTCCACTCATCGCCGCGTCGCGTCATCCAAGGGCAACACGCCACATCTACTTTTATATTACAAACGATTCGAAGACTGTCAAGTCTTTTTCCTGAACAGCACACCGGAAGAACCCGCTTCCCTAGCCCATTTTCAACCTCGAGACAGCATCTCAATGCTCATTGACCACTGCGCAGATCAGGCGCGCAGCGCGCTCGAGTTCCGCATCGGAGTTGAGGATGTCGGGGCAGATGCGCAGGTACTCGCCGCGCGCGTCGACCTTCACCCCTGTTTCGTGCAGTTGCTTTGCGATCGTGCCGGATTCGGGATGCATGACGGTGAGGAAGGCGCCGTGCGCGTCGCCGACACCTGCGACCTTGACGCGCTGCTTCAAGAGAAGCGAGGCGAGGCGGCTCTTCTGCGCAAGATTGTGCGCGCGCAAGCGCTCGACACCGAGCTCGAGTGTGAGCTCGAGACCGGCGAGCGCCTGCACCGGCGCGAGCACCGGCGGCGTGGACTCGAGCCAGGCGTCGCCGCCGGAGCCATACTCCGGCGGATCGGGCCGCGCGTAGGCGAATACGTCCTTCTTCGCGAACCAGCCGGTGTCCAGCGTGCGCATGGTCTCAGCGAGCGCCGGGCGCACGTAGAGCCAGCACGCGCCAGGCCCGCCGCGCGTGTACTTGTACGAGCCGCCGACCGCGAAATCGACGCCGAGTGCCTCGAGATCGAGCGGCAGCGCACCGGCATGGTGATAGACGTCGAGCAGCACCAGCGCGCCCGAGAGGTGCGCGCCGCGCACGAGGTTCGGCACGTTCTCGACGACCTCGCCGGTACGGAACATGACGCTCGAGACGACGACCAGATCCGCGTCCGCGGCGCTGAGCTCCCGCCAAGGCGCGAGTTCCAGATCGATGCGCCCCTGCTCGCGGTAGACGCGCAGGATGAAGTCGAGCGAGTCGAACTCGCCATCGCTGGCCGCGACGCGCGGCTTGCCGGGCAGCGCATTCAGCACCGCGCGCAGCCCCTGGCCGGCGCTGGTCTTGGGGATGATGCAGTCGGCGCGCGCCGCACCCACCAGGGTTGCCGTGAGTCTTCGAAACCGTTCTTGTTGTCCAAGCCAGTATTGCCAGGCATCATCCATATCACGGTACCACACGTCGAGCGCCGCGCGCACATCATCGACCATACGGTCGGGCGGCCGGCCAAGCGAGTGGTTGGCGAGGTAGATCTCCTCTCTGGCGAGCACGCGCGAGAAACGCGGCCACACCGAGCGCCGCAAGTACTCCTCAGTGAATCTCGGTGCGGACATCGATTAACTCTGGAAAGAGCGAGGTCTCGAGTGTCTGGCGTAGGAATGCGACGCCTGCTGTACCGCCGGTACCCGGCTTGAAGCCGATGATGCGCTCCACCGTCTTCACGTGGCGGAAGCGCCAGAGCTGGAAGTTCTCCTCGACATCGACGAGCTTTTCGCACATGTCGTACTCGGCCCAGAACTCCTGCGTGTTCTGATAAATCGTCTTGAAAACGGCAGTCACGCCTGGGTGCTTCTCGTAGGGCTGCGACCAGTCGCGCTCGACGCGCTCGGGCGGTACCGGCATGCCGTGGCGCGCGAGGTAGCGCAAGAATTCATCGTACAGGCTCGGCGAGGCGAGCAGCATCGCAAGCCGCTCGTAAGCCGACGCATCGTGGCGATGCACTTCGATGAAGCGCGCGTTCTTGTTGCCGAGCAGAAACTCGATGGCACGGAACTGGTAGGACTGCAGTCCTGAGGCAGGCCCCAGCACGCCGCGGAATTCGACGTATTCAGAGGGTGTAAGCGTCTCGAGCACCGACCACTGTTCGAAAAGCTGGCGCTGTACCTGTTTCACGCGCGCGAGGATCTTGAAGCACGGCGCAAGGCGGTCGGCGCACACGTGCGCGATCGCGGCCTCGAGCTCATGGATCATGAGTTTCATCCACAGCTCAGACACCTGATGCTGTATGATAAAGAGCATCTCGTCGTGGTGCGACGAGCGCGGGCGCTGCGCCGCGAGCAACTCGGCGAGGCAAAGATAGCCGCCGTAGGAGGTCTGGGCGGTAAGGTCGGTAATGAAATCGTCGTCCTTCGGCATAGCTTCTATAATACCACCGCTCCTTTGTAGAGGCTTAAATATTCAGACCCTGAGGACTCACCCCGCTCGGGCACGTTTATCGTGAAACAATACGGCCCACCAGCTATTCTCGCGCCTGTACATAGTCGCATGACCATTTTGTAGTTGGGTTTCGTTCCTCAACCCAGCCTACCGCGCTCAGGATGAACGCACGCATGTAAAGGCATTTTAGAGACGCTACCTTAGCTTCTCAAAACAGTACGGCCCTTTGGAGTCCAGTAAACTCCAAAGGGCCGTACGTACGTTCCTTCAGCCCGAGGCTACTATAGAAGGTCAAAACGGAGCTATATTCACAAGTGTAAGTGGATAGCCATGCGCTACCGCCCGAAGTCCTCAGCCACGAACGTGATAGATAGGGAATGGGCGTCGATACGGCCTCGCTTATCCCTGAGTTTTTCTTTTCGCCGTCCTCTTCTTCTGCGACGCTCTTTTCACATGCTTCTTGGCGGTTCTCTTGTGGCCCTTCTTCGCGGCGATCGCCTGCCTACTCTTCGCCGGAGCCTGGCTCACTTTCGCCTCTGGCGTGAGGGCCTGAGCTTGCGCATCCGCGATGGTGAAAAGCGGGAGAGAGAGACTGAACGCAACCGCCAGTGCTACCGTAACAGCTTTTTTCTTGCCCATCGATGTGACCTCCTTGAAGTCGTTGAGTGTCATGCCAACCAGTGGCCGTCAAGTCGAGACCGCGTAATCAGTAGCCGTATGGGTTACAGACATACTGGGGGTAGCCAGAGATCCAGTGTCCGTAGGGGTCATAGTACCCGGGAGTCCAGACCCGTGCGCACGCCGGATAGGCCCGGTAGACCGGCGGGTAGTAGACGCGCGCCGGTGCGGAATAGGGGTAGACCGGGTACGATGCCGCGGGAATCCCGATGTTCAGCCCGAAGAAGAGATGCGTCTTCGCCAGCACGGGCTCGGCTGGAACGAGGAGCAGGCCGCTCAAGAGCAGAACGGTGAGCAGCCCAGGAACGAACCGCTTCATGAACCTCTTCACCTGACCCACCTCCTTTTGACGACAGTTCAAAGGTCGTACAGGACCATGACTACTCTGTGCGAACCCGCCTCAACCTTTTCGCCTGAGACCGTCTTCCTGAGAAAAGAGCAATCCTCATGCCAGCCTGGAGGCACCCCAGCGTTAACGGGGCCAACTCATTGATTTTGCAAAGTTTGTCGGCTATCTAAAGAAGTATCTGTACGATCGAAGAACCTGCCTTTCCCGCTCCCGCTATACGGTTTGCGTGGGCGAAAGCCCCAAGTGGTATATTGTCTCAAGGCCCTGCCCTGCGTCCAACACCGCGCGTCCTGCCAGGACGAGTGGGAAACGGCCAAGCAATGACATGACGACGCACCTGAAGCCATCCCAGCGTATGACTCCCCCTTGACAGACATAAGCCAAACAGGCTATGGTAATGGCGTTGCGGGTCACCTGGCGCATCTGCCCACGACGGGAGGATAATGCGATGAGGCTTACAGGCAAGAGGATCGCGATCCTGGCGGAGAACATGTACCAAGAGATGGAGCTCTGGGTTGGAAGCACGCATCCGCTCAAATCAATATGGCTCGTGAAGAGGTTTTTGACAGTATCGTCCTCCCCTGCTATGATCCCCTTTATATCCGTGATCCCCATCAACTGAGAGTAAAAGGAGCCATGAGTCGAGAGGGATGTCGGTGACCGTCAAAAAGCTGATTCTAGCCACACCGAGAGGGTTCTGCGCCGGAGTGGACCGCGCTATTGATGTGGTGAAGATCGCCCTCGACCTGTATGATGAGGCGGTGTATGTCCGGAAGGAAATCGTTCACAACCGCCACGTCGTGGATGAGCTTAGGCAGAAGGGCGCAATCTTCGTAGATGACCTTGATGAGGTCCCTGACGGCGCGCTTGTTATTTATAGCGCCCATGGCGTCTCGCCGGAGGTGCGCGCCCAGGCCGCTGCCAAACGGTTAAAGGTCATCGATGCCACCTGTCCCCTGGTGACAAAAGTCCACAACGAGGCGATCAAGTTCGCTCGGGACGGTCACTCTATCATCCTGGTCGGTCACAAAGGACACGATGAAGTAATCGGGACAACGGGCGAAGCGCCGGACGCCATCACCGTCATCGGGTCAGCGGAGCAGTTGGAGGATCTGAACGTTCCCGATCCTACCAAGGTAGCGGTCATCACGCAAACGACACTCAGCCTGGATGACACGACGGGGATCATCGAAGCCCTGAAACAGAAATTCCCAGCGCTAGCCTTTCCGTCCAAGGAAGACATCTGCTACGCAACCCAGAACCGGCAGACTGCGCTGAAAGAGCTGGCCTCACGTGTTGATCTGATTCTGGCCCTCGGCTCACAGAACAGCTCGAATTCCAAGCGGTTGATCGAGGTCGCCAAAGGGGTGGGGGTCCGCGCCTATCTGATTGATGATGTCAGTGAGATCAATCCAGCATGGCTTGAGGACACGCGGGTCATTGGGGTCACAGCGGGAGCCTCAGCCCCCGAGCACCTGGTCCAGGGGGTCGTCAGCTATTTCAAAGAGTTAGGCGTAACCGACATGGAGGAGATCGAACCGATCAAGGAGGAGGTCAATTTCGGCCTGCCTCAAGAGCTCGTTCGAGAGCGCACCGATCTGGAGGTCGGACTCCCGTCACATACTAACCCGGTGGCAAGTGCCGTATAGTCTGTAGGTCCCCCGTAGAGGAACGACAGGCATGCGACAGATCGTGATCATCGCCCTCGCATACGGTATCACGCCGATATTGATGGCACTGACGGTCCTGCTGGCCTGGTGGCTGGCTAAGCGAGACAACGCCAACGGGTAAGGAGAAGGGTAATAAGACGTCCTCGAACGCTTCGGCGAGCCACATCGACATTCCTCCTGGCGCTGGTCGGGGTTCTCCAAGGGTGTCCCATGGTTTTCATCGGCGGGGGCGCGACCGGAGGCGTAGCCGGGACCACCTATGCCAAGGGTGAACTGGAACAGGTCTACGCCGCTCCCTACCACACGGTGTGGGACGCAGCGCTCCAGGCCTTGAGGACCATGAACGTCACCGTCTCAGAAATGCAGAAAGACCAGATCAGTGCAAAGGCAGTTGGGGCGGAATTGGACGATACGTCCGTTACAGTCACCGTCTTACCGGTCACGAAAGATACGACCTCCGTTCGGGTTCGTGTCGGGACCTTCGGTGATCGCCCCGCCTCCGAGCGGATCCATGGCGAGATCGCCGTGGTTCTCAAGGGCGCAACCTGAGCACGCCAAAGGATACGCTATGGGCTACCGACCATTTCTGACGTCGTTGCTCTTCCTGACCATGGCCGGCTGCGCAATCTTCGCCGGCGAAAACCGAGCGATCAAATCCTACCCGCGCCCTGCCAAGGAAACTCTCGCGGTCGTGAATGAGGCGCTTCGAGACCTCAACTTCTTTCCGACCGATCTGGTGCCGAGCCATTCAAATCCGCGCCACACGTACTTCTCCACTGCATATCGGGAACAGAGTATGGGTGAGATCGTTTATGTCGCTGTCCAGGGCATGGGGGTCGGACGATCACAGGTGGAAGTCCTGACCCGAGGCGATTTGTCGGGCGTCTGGACCTGGTCCACCTGGTGGCCGCCCCTTATTTTCCAGCAGATAGATCGCCGGTTCCAAACCGCCCCCTTGTCGCACCGAGCGCCGATGCCGTCGCCGCTTCCTCAAAATCCCCCTCTTATCCCTTGAAACCACAACTCAAGAACTTAAATCGATCACGGGGGGTTGGATCTTCGATGATGGAAGCGGAATGAAGCACACCCTATTGCTCCTTGCTTTTTCCGCCCTACTGGTGCTCTCATACCCCGAAGTTGGCCGGGGCGCTGACTATAACGCGCCGCTCCCCTATGTCACCATGTTTGCTCAACTCGCGGTTGGCATGAACTGGCGCCAAGCGTATGAGATCACTCGCGCCCCGGAGTTGCAACGGGAACCGGCAGATCTCGAGGCCACCGATCTTCTGCGGCTGGAGTCGGTGAACCGGCGCTGCCAGGCTCAGCTTCTTCGATTGCATTGGTATAAGGGAGCGGTCCACTGGGTGGAATACTTCCAACTCGATTCAGCAGGCGTCACCTACCAGGAGCGCGGCGATCCCGACCCAATTGGTGAGGGATTGGTGAGTCGACTGACCGATATCGCACGCCTGTACGCTTCCCACTGGGAAGAGTTAACGGCGTCTGTTGCGCAGGAAGGATCTCCTGCCTTGCAGGCTAAGACAAAGCAGGTGGCGGATAGCCTGAAGCGGCAGTTGGATGAGCTTCGCCACGAGAGGCAACGATGAAAACGAACGTCTCTGTTGTGGGTGTCCTTGGCAAGTGTTCCATCGCTTTTCTGAGCGCAGGTCTCGCTTTCTCCGTTCCGTCGGCAGCATTCGGCCAACAACTCCAAAAGATTGGCGTCGTGGACTTTCGGGAGGTAGCCTTTGGGTCCAAGGTCGGCAAAGCCGCCAAGGCGCGATTGGAGAAACTAGCAGAGAAGCTGAACAAAGAGGTAAAGGCCGAAGACGCAAAGCTGCTCGCTCGCCAGAAGGACCTTGAGGCGGCAACGTCCCGACTCACTCCCGCGGAGCGGCAGAACCGTGCCGCGACGCTGGAGCGTGACGAAGCAACCTTTCAACGCCTCATCGAGGATAAGACGGAGGAGCTGAAAAAGGCAGAGGCTGAGAGTGTTACGGATCTGGCCCGCCAGATCGATCTCATCCTGAAAGCCTACGCCGCCGAAAAAGGTTTTACCGTCGTCCTGGAGGCGCGGCGCCCGGGTATCTTGTACTTTGCCAAGAACCTCGACCTCAGTGCTGAGATCATCAAACGATTCGACCGGGCCTCGAAGTAGCAGCCCCTCGTATCAACCCAGCAAGCGAGATTTCCGGTTCACGGCCGAGAGTCGTCTTAAGCGAAGAAGCTGCTGCTCGGTTAAGAGCAGCAGCTTCTTCGCTTAAGCTCGTTACCACCTCAACCGCGGTGTCTTTCCGGTGTGATGACGATCATCTTTGCGATGTCGCCTGAGCGAACACGTTCGAACTTCATCCGGACGTGCTCACCGACCTTAAGGTCAGCCAGGCTCTTTCTGGCCTTCCCTTCCTTGATCACGGTCCGATCGGTCACAGTTGCACCTACAATGAGGTGATCGGCCTTACCCTTCGGCACCGTCAGCTCAACGGTTTTGGTGTTGGGATTCACCGCCGACAGTGTTCCAGCAACCGTCTGGATCGCTGGGTGCTTCATCATTCGAGCCTCAGCCGGCTTGGACTTGGCGGTATCGGGAGTGGCCGCAAGGCTGGTACCGGCTCCCAGCACTACCAGCATCAATGCGGTCGAAAGGCTGACAAGTTTCTTGACGTGTGTCATCGTTTTCTCCTTTTCTCGTTTGCGAACCTCCCCTTCGCCTTTGAGGCGGCGAAAGGGCTTGTTCTATGGCGTGTAACATCGGCCCCTCATCTGAGAACCACAAGGCGTTCAGGCTGCCTTCCGAAGTCCCTCAGCCGGCGCCGGCTTGGCAGCTTGCGCTCCACCCCTCGCTTCTGTCTTAGGCAGCGCAAACAGGCCGTAGACGACGACTCCGATCACGAGTTCTGCATACAGGGCCGTGCTCAGCATCATAATCAAGAATGGATGGGAGAGCCAACCGGAGTACAAGCTTTCCATGGTATCACCTCCTTTTCTATCTATGTTAAGCATTCAGGGGGGGGTGAAGGGTTCCCTGGTTACTTCCTCAACCACGATGGTGCTCCAGAGGGATGATAATCGGTTTTGCAATGTTGCGGGAGCGGAGATGTTCGACGAATTTCATCCGGAGATGTTCCCCAACCTTGAGATTAGCTAGACTCTTTTCGATCTTCCCTTCCTGGATCTGGGTCACAGTAGCGCCCTCGATCAGACCATCGGCCTTGCCCCAGGGTACCGTCACCTCGACGGTCTTGGTAGCGGGTTTTACCGCAGACACCGTTCCATAAACCGTCTGGACCACGGCGTGCTCCTTTGTTCGAACCTCGGCAGGCTTGGACTTGGCGGCATCGGGCACTGCCGCGAGGCTCGTCCCGGCTGCGCACACCACCAGCATCAACACGGTCGAAAGGCTGACAAGCTTCTTTTCGTGTGTCATCATTTTCTCCTTCCACTCTCGAGGAATCGAGACCGATCCCCGTGAACCGCCGGATCGGCCCAGTCCTTGCGCTTCCCCGCTCTCGCCCTTACATTCGACGTTTGGCCGAGGGTAGGCAGTTCAGCTTATACATTAAGTGCAGCAACTGCGAGGCGGCTAGGCCGCCTTTCGGAGTTCCACAACCGGCGTCGGCTTCGCAGTCCGCGCCGTCTCTTCTTCCCGAGCCCGAGCCCGCGCCCTCTCTTCATCCTGCCATCGCGGCATCACCGACAGGCCAAAGCAGGCAGCGCCGATCACGAGCCCCGTAAAGAGTATTGTGATCAGATATGGATCCAACCAACGCAAGTACAAGGTTTCCATGGTATCACCTCCCTTTCTATCTATGTTAAGCATCCAGGGGGGTGGAAGGTTCCAAGAAATCGGCAGGGGTGCCCGCAGGGGTGCCCTAAGGACAAAACGTGTAGTTGAGAAAGGCTGGTCTAGCCCGGGGGCAATCCAGAAACCTGAGCCGATCTGTGCTGCAGCTTTTCGACCAGAGGGGACAGGTCGGCTTCATCGGGATCAGAGACAAGCGAATAGATGAGCGGCCCCTGCTGCCAGTGCACGATTCGAAAGCCCCGATGGACGGCCCAATAGACCTTGCCCGCCAGGCTCATCGGCTGCTCTGGAAACCGAATCCCTGCGCCGGGTAAGACCACCAGTGTAATCGGCCGATTGGCTCGATGGTAATAGGTCACGGTCAGTACCTTCCGGTGGAGCAGATAGCTCACGTGCCCACCGACCAGATGATGCTCCTGATCGTCAGGGAATGAGAGTGGGCTGGGGAAGTCGAGTCGCCTCTGATGCCTGGCCAGCAGCGGTTGCAGTTCGGCCGCAGGAATCTCTGGTACTGCCTCTCGAAGCCCGAGTCGAATGTGCTCATTGACCGACTCTTCCAGCAGCGGCACAACCATCTCTCGCGCGGGTAGCATCCAGAGATTCAGCGGTACCACGACGAGCAACACCATCGCCGCTGCGAGGGCCATCGCCGCTACAGGGTAGCGGCGGAAGACATCCTGAAGGCGAGCGAACCAGCCTAGGGGTGCCGCTTGGCGCTCCAACAGGCGTGTCATCGCCTCGCGGAACGCAGCCGGGGCAGCCGGCACACTCACCCGGTCGCGAATCGCTGCCCGCAATGCCTCCGTCACGTCCCACTCCCTCGCGCAGGAATTACAGGCCGCAAGGTGCTCGCGTACCTCGGCCGCCTCCGGCCGGCCAAGAGTGCCGTCCCGCAGCGCATCCAAGCAATCTTTTACTGTCTCACATCTCATTGTTGCCAGAGATACTGCGATACCCCTGTAGTTGACCACGCAGCATCTGCCGCCCCCTCGAAAGGCGCGACTTAACGGTGCCATCCGGTACAGCCAGGATCGTAGCCGTCTCCTTCAGCGAAAAACCGTACAGATCAAAGAGCAGGACCGCGCTTCGATATTCCTCCGGCAGCGCGCGGAGCGCCTCGTCCAGGTCCTTTTGCAGAGCTGCCCGAATGATGTCTATCTCGACCGCCCACTCCTGACCCCCAGCCCCTTGGTTGTCTGAGAAAGAGTCGGCTGAGACTTCCCGATGGGCCAGCCCCGCGCGCCGCATCCACTCATGCTTCATTATACTAAAGAGCCAGGCCTTCAGATTGGTTCCAGGCTGAAACTGGTGAGCGGATCGTAAGGCGCGAAAGCAGGTCTCTTGCACCAGGTCCTCAATCTCTTCCCGGCGATGCGTCAGCCACCAGGCGAAGCTATAAAGCGCATCGAGGTGCTCAAGCAGGGATTCGGTAAACCGGTTCTTTTCGTCCTCGGACAGCGATACTCGATCCATTGCGGACACATCCAGCTCATCAGGCCAAAAGAACCGCCAGGATTCCCGTTAAAAAGATCCCATCGAACGTCCCCGCTCCTCCGATGGACGCAACCGGGGCGCCAAGTCCCTGGATCTTGTTGAGGTTCAACAGGTCCGCCCCGATCAACGTCCCCAGGCTTCCGGCGATATAGGCCATGGCAGGGGCCCTTCGCCGCGCCAACAAGAGGGCGCTGCCGGCGGCCGCCAACGGGGGGATAAAGATCGGCACAGCGATTCCTACCCCCCTTACAGGATGAGCCATTATGTGGACGATCGTCGTTACGAAGGCCACGGCTATGAGGTTTCGACTGTACATCCCATTTTTCAGCAAAAGGTACAGCGACACGAAGGTTGGAATCACCGCTCCACCGACGTTGGCAGCGATAAGCGTTCGCGGCCACTCCTGGACGAATGGAATGATGTATCGCATGCCGAAGAAAGTGACCTCCTGGCCGGAAAGTACTCGCTCTGCGGGTAGCTCGGCGATCGGAATATTTACGTAGCTCCCCAGCAGCGAGAGCAACAGCAGGGTAAAGACGTACCGCCGATTGATTCCTATCTTCTCATAGGCGTATCGGAGCACGCCGATCTCGATCATAGTAATCAAGAGGGCGACCAGAAGGAAGAAGAGAATGGCAAATGGCAGGGCTAAGGGAAAAAAATTGAGGCCGGAGGGTCGCATCGTCAACTCCCCATTAACGCTTAACGATCACAGTATCCCGTTATCCTTCTGGCAAGATAAGCTCCACACCCGTTTTCCTGAGCTGCACATAGGTATAGTTCCCTCCTTCACCCTACTGCGTTTTGCGACATTCTGCAAGCTTAGGTCTAAAAGATGTGATTGAAGAGAACTTGATCCCGCGGAGGAAAATGCGAGTGGTGACCGGACCTATACCCTTGAACTCCTGGAAGCGCCTGGCAAGATCCTTCCTGTTGCTTGACTGTCTGAACAGGTTCGCAAGGGAACCATAGCGGGATATGAGGGATTGAGAGATGTCAAGGAGTTTGGTGGCGGTCGAGAAGTCGAAGCGGACATAGTGGCCGCGGTCCAGGACACTCACGAGCCGATCCCACCCCGCTTCGATCAGGGCCTCCGGGGTTATCAATCCCTCTCTGGCAAATTCCAGATAGGCTCGCTTGGCCACCTCCTGCTGAATCGGTTTGCCGAACAACAGGCAGGCCAGGAACCACTTAAAGCGCTCGCCCTCCGCCCCCGATTCGAGGTCAATCCCGAGATCTCGGGCACGAACCGTAGGCCGGGACCTCGCCCTGGATTCAGCCTGCTCTGGAGCAGGTCGCCCTCGCGTCTGTGCAGGGGAGCGCGCCATAGCCTGCTCCTTACCCCCTTCCGCTTTCTACCGGATCATTTCACTCAGCATCATCCCGGAATGGCTACACCGAAGGGAGTTCCGTGGCCTCCTTCACGACGCAGTAGTCCACGCCTTCCAACGCGAGGTCAGGGTCATGCCCCCCAACTCCGGCTGCATCTTCATGTGCAGACATCCGGTGCGCAGGCTGACCCAGATCGCGGCCCATGGCCGATAGGCCCGCCATCCGGGCCATGTTCCAACCAGACCGGCAGACGCACGAGGTCACCCTACCAGACCTCGGCAGCATGTCGTGGGATCTGCGCAAATCGTGTGATACGAAGCGGAGAGACAGCGCTCATGACTTACCTCTAGATTCGAGTTCACTCAATATTCGTATAGTGTGTCCAACGCTTCGTCACATATTCCGTTCGCCCTGAGCCTGTCGAAGGGTGAGGTATTTCAATGAGTTTCCTTCATGGGTTCGACAAGCTCACCACGAACGGAACCTGTCGTAGGATCTGAAAATCTCGTATGTGGTAGATGTGAGCCAACCAAACCGTGCACGAGGCATGCGTAGATCCCCGCCGAAGACACATAACGCGGCGGATTAGCCGCCCGCGCTTTCTGCGGGTCGGCCGAAACCGGCTGGTTAGACCCTTTTGATTTTCCTTAGCGACCTGGTAAGCTGCTCCGCTGTGGGAACAGCATCATACTTCTCGGTGATTATTTCTTTGGTCTGAAGGTCATTCTTGTTTCTGGTTAGTAACTCCAAAACGTCAGCGTTCATCGTGAGCTTGTTTAGTGTTTCCCAGTCAATTGCCTCACGCTCCCGTGCGGGGAACAGAACCTCTGAACTGTCGGGATCCTCAACCGAAAGCGAAATTACTCCAATGCCGAAAGCCGCGGACAATCGGCGGAGTTCAGCGAGGAAGTCCTCGTCGGTTGAAATCTCGGCTGCTGCTAAGTAGCCCTCATGAGCCCAAGAAGAGTTCGATACCGACTGAAAGAACGCTTCTCGGAGGTTGGCGAAGGAAATGGATTTCTTGACCTCGAATGAGTAAAGTTTGACAGCGATGTTGCCCGTTGCAGCACTGAAATCAAGAAGCTCTGGCTTCCAATCTTCGAGGGCGTAGTAAACGCCGATTAGATCAGGATGCACCCACTCGCCAAATTCCTTCTTGCGGGAGGTATTGTGCCGGATTGTTTTGGTGAATGCCTTGAAGTAGAGGCGGCAGTAGTAGGTCAGGAAGGGGTGTAACTCTAATTCCTTATAGTCGTATTCAGTGGCAACAGTGTCATCTGATGCTGTTATGGCTTTCTCAATCTCGGTCTTAGTGGTGGTTGGTAGCAACTCCTTGAGAAAGTATCGTGCAGGGCGTTGACCGAGCTTAATGAATATTGTGTCCAGATTATCCCGCGTATTAGTGAAGATCGCTGAGTATAATGTCGCTGCGGGTGTCTTCCCCTGAGACTCCAGTTGGTTGTCGTACCCTTTCGTAAGGGCATTCTTCCAGAGTTCAGCGGGAGAAAGAGGGCGCTTCTCTTCGCGCAGAATCTTTTCGGCAAGACCGAGGAATGTCAGCTTTGGCAAAGTGTTGTAAGGCCTAACTATTAAGTAAGCCGCCTTAGGCGGCTGCAAACGCTGGTAGCCATCTCCTGTTGGATGGTCAGCGTGATGCCGTCGATGGATGGGAGCGGATGGCCCATTCTGAGTCCCAAGACAATCCACTCTTCCAAGACTTCACACAACTCCTCACGGCAGGCTTCCAGTGTATCAGCCTGCGCCCACACCCCTTGAAGGCCTTCGATGCTGGCAAAATATCCATCTCCATCCGGCAGCACCTCGTAGTGGGCTTTCCGTAGCGCGGCATTGATGTACGCCGTCAGCATACGCGCCTCTTTTCTCGGAGACTCGTGTTTCCTCTATCGAGGAAACTATTCCCGCTCCACGGCGCATGAACATGCCATGGGGGAAGCCGTCAACGGTCGGTCGAGTTGTCGGGTTACGCTACGCTAACCCGACCTACGACTTCCGAGAAATCTTTCGAACAATAACCCACCACAGGCCATAGCCGATCGCTAAGACGCCAACCACAACCGCCCAAATAATAACGTCTGTGTCAAGTCCCCACATCAATGCGCCTCTCGCGGTGTGAATTACAGACCAAGATTATGTTACACCCGCTTATCGTTCTTTAAAACCGTGATAACTGCTTAATTCTATAGATATGGCCGAAGTCGGTCTGTAAGCCGGATCCTGTACGGCCGGACTTTGCGGTCCGACCGGATGACCATTCCTCTAGGCCCGACGTTACCGCCGGGCTCAAGCAGCCTACCCGTCCCGCCTGCCCTGGAAGGAGCACGAGAGCGGGCCGCTCTCTGCATAATGGGGCGGGACCTATTTGGCCTTGCTCCGAGTGGGGTTTGCCAAGCCGACATGTCACCATGCCGCTGGTGCGCTCTTACCGCACCATTTCACCCTTACCCACGGGACCGTTCAGCTACGCTCGCGGCGAAGCCTGGCGGCCGATAATGCCGCGTGGGCGGTATCTTTTCTGTGGCACTGTCCGTGAGGTCACCCTCCCTGGGCGTTACCCAGCACCCTGCCCTCCGGAGTCCGGACTTTCCTCCCGTCCGCCAAAGGCGAACCGGCAGCCATCCGACCGACTTCGGCCACTATCAACGTAACCCACGTGGGCGCGATTTGCAATGGCGATCCACGCTGTGCCGGATAGCGGGCCGCGCGAGGGCGAAGGCGGTATCAGGCATACTGGGCAGCTTTCCACGACTGAAAATAGGTGTCCACCTGCTCAATAAAGCCGCGATGTTTCGGTTGCCATCCCAACAGGCGTACGGCCTTGCTGGAATCTACACGTTGATCCAAGGTCAGACACTCGGCAAAACCGTTAATGATGTAAGAGGCCTCGTCTGCCGGGAGGAATTCCGTGTATCCGGCATATCCGGTGACCCGCGCAACGGCCTCGGCCATTTCGCGTACGGTGGAACTTGAGTGATCGGTAAGGTTGAAGACCTCGCCGGCAAGTCCGCTCTCAGCCGCGCGTAGATACCCATCGGCCAGATCGTCGACATGCACCATCGCCCAATGATTATTGCCGTCGCCAACCACCTGGAGTACTCTGCCTTTGTCGGGGCCGTCGAACCACATCCCGGTCAGCCCCCCTTGCCGGCCATAGACGCAGCCGGGCCGCACCACGACCCCCCAGACCCCGGCTGTGTTCAGTACCATCTGCTCGATGCCGGGACGGCTGGCGACCAGCGTCGCTGGTCTCAAGGACGCACCCTCATCCGCTGTCTTGCCGAGGGTATCGCCATAGACCCACGTCCCACTTGTGTAGACAACGATCTTCGGCTGCGAATCGCGTTTGCCGGCCGCCAGCAACACCTCCATCGTTTGTCTGTCCAGCGAAAAGGTGTCTGCCTGGTAATCCACGGCGGCGTGGATCAGCACACCGCATTGCTCAGCAATCTGCTGATAACTTTCCGGATGCTGCATGCTCCCGATGACCGGGCGGATCTCGTGCGTGGCAATAGTATGAGCCTTTTTCTCGCTGCGGACCAGTCCCCATACCTCATGGCCGGCGCGGCGAAAAGCCGAGGCCACATTGAAGCCAATGTAGCCGCTTGCACCAGTTACAAATACCTTCATAACCCCTCCATTCTAACGGTGAACAGCTTCGTGCGGCTGCCCGTCAATCTCCCGCGTATGATCTCTGAGGTGCGCCTCAGCCGCCGGTCTTGAGGCGCCTCAAGACCGGCAGGATTCTGACGGTAGCAGTCGTCGAGGGCACCGCTAATCTGTTCATCGCCCGCGAGTATAGAAGAGCTGCAGAGATGGGGCAAGTCTTTTCAGTTATTGTGGGTGGGACACGGAACAGGCATCGTATGGTTAAAAATGCCGGCAGAATCTATGCTATACTTACACCGTCGTAACAGCTATACCATCGCTCGCCTTTCGCGAGCCTCAACAACCGATCACGGTTCAAGCGGATGAAATCCGAAACGATCGTAAGCAGGACACATACATCCTCATGAAAATACGGTAACAACGTGATGTGGACAGGTAGCTCTTGAGGCGTCAAGCGCCTTCCTGAGTCGGAGCGATATCATGACGGATGAAGCTCGGTACACCAGCGTCACGCTGACCGGCGGTCGAGGCAGGCTGGCGGACGATGTCCGGCAGGGACTCACCGCGTCCAGGAAGTGGCTTCCGTGTAAATACTTCTACGATCCTGAAGGAAACGCGCTGTTTGAGCAGATCAGCGAGCTGCCCGAGTACTACCTCACACGGACGGAGACCGCCATTCTCGCCGAGCATGCCGCTTCCATTATCCAACGCTGCCCCCCAGACCTCGCGCTGGTCGAACTCGGTAGTGGCGGCTCTACGAAGATCCGATACCTGATCGATTCCTGCCTGGCTCGGCAGCAGGCGCTTACCTACTATGCCGTTGACATCTCACCGGCCGGACTTCAGAATGGAACTCGAGCACTCGTACATGCGTACCCGCGTCTGCAGGTCGTGGGGGTAGCTGCCGAATTCGGGGATGGGCTGAGCTACCTTACCACACACGCAATCGGACCTCGATTGATCGCTTTTCTGGGCTCTACTATCGGTAACTTTGCGGAAGAAGATATTGCCCGGTTTTTTTTAATGCTCCGCCGCCATCTTCGCCCAATAGACCGGCTCCTGTTGGGGGTTGACCTGATCAAAGATCCTGCTGCTCTGGAAGCGGCTTACGACGACACCCTGGGCGTCACCGCACGGTTTAATCTCAACATCTTGACCCGACTCAATCGAGAACTGCACGCCGACTTCGATCTCACCGCGTTTCGACATCGGGTGGCCTGGAATCGCGAGCACAACCGGATAGAGATGCACTTGGTCAGCCTGCGCGACCAGCACGTGAGCATCGCCAATCTGGACCTCGGCATCGATTTTCGTCAAGGTGAAACGATTCACACGGAAAACTGCTATAAATACTCCCGACTGGGAATGGAATCCCTGCTCACTCGTCACGAGTTTCACGTACTTGGTCACTTTACCGATCCTCGGGATCAATTTTGTCTTTTTCTGGTCTCCTGATCCTCCCACCTACCATCCGGATGTCCCTTCCTGCGGGCCATGAACAACCTATCTGCAATTGAGTTTGCGCATGTGCATTACCGAGCCCCTGGCGGCGCGGTGATTCTTGATGACGTCAGCTTCACCGTGGAGCGCGGTGCGGTGCTCGTCCTTGTGGGCCGTAGCGGCGTCGGCAAGACGACTATCCTGCGGCTGATCAACCGCCTCCTCGTCCCGAGCGCCGGCGAGGTTCGGGTAGAGGGTCGACCGACACTCGAGTGGGACCCGATCGCCTTGCGCCGCCGGATCGGCTATGTACTGCAGGAGGTCGGCCTGTTTCCACACATGACCATCGGCCGCAACATCGGGGTCGTACCGCGCCTCAACGGATGGCCGGAGCCCCGTATCCATGCACGCTGTCAGGAGTTGTTGGAGCTTGTCGGGCTTGATCCCTCAACCTTTGAAGAGCGATTTCCCCACGAGCTCTCAGGCGGGCAACGCCAACGAGTAGGATTCGCGAGGGCGCTCGCCGCTGACCCCCCCGTGATCCTGATGGATGAGCCGTTCGGCGCGCTCGATCCGCTCACACGAGCCGAACTGCATCGCGAGTTCCGCCGCATTCAGGAACAGCTCCATAAAACCGTCGTCATGGTGTCGCACGACATGGGTGAAGCATTTGCGCTCGCCACCCGACTCGGTGTCCTGGATCAGGGACGCCTCGTGGCCCTCGATACGCCGGAGACAGTCGCCCGCACGGGCGATCCGAGGATCCGAATGTTCCTCGACGCTATGCCACCGGTACCGGTCATCGCCCGTGACTCTGATTAACTTCTGGTTCGTCCATCGCGCCGATATGCTGGGCGCCGTCGCTCAGCATCTGCTGCTCACGCTGGTCGCGACCGTCGCGGCAATCGCCATCGGGGTACCGCTCGGGATCGTGGCGGCACGGCGGCCACGGCTGGGCACCGCGCTGCTCGCCTTCGCCAACATCGCGCAGACGGTGCCCAGCCTGGCCATGTTCGGTTTCCTGGTGGCCCTGCCGGTGATTGGAGGGGTCGGCGCTAGAAGCGCGCTGCTCGTGCTCATCCTCTATGCGCTGCTGCCGGTCATGCGCAACACGGTTGCCGGCATCCAGGGGATCGACCGGGCCGCGCGGGATGCAGGTGTGGCCCTGGGGATGACGCCACAACAGTTGCTGCTGCAAGTCGAACTGCCGCTGGCGATGCCGACGATGGTGGCGGGGGTACGGGTGGCAGCGGTTGTCGGCGTCGGGGCGGCCACGATTGCTGCCGCCATTGGTGCTGGAGGGCTCGGCGACTACATCTTCCGAGGTCTCTCCATGACCGAACCGATCCTGATCCTGGCAGGCGCGGTGCCGGCCGCGCTCCTCGCCCTTGCGGTGGACGCGTCGCTCGGATGGCTGGAGCGTGCTATGACACCAGGGACCGCCCGATCGCGGCGCGTGACAGTCCGTGCGCTGGTGGCCGCCGGCATCGCGCTGACCCTGATCGTGATGGGTAGCTTCGCCGTCTCAGGGCGCTGGGGCTCCCGGGTCATCATCGGGTCGAAGAATTTTTCCGAACAGGTCATCCTCGGCGAGTTGCTGGCCCAGGTGATCGAGCGGACAACCGATCTCAGGGTCGAGCGCCGTCTCAATCTCGGCGGCACGTTTATCGCCGATCAGGCGCTTCGCTCCGGCGCCATCGACGCCTACGTCGAGTATACGGGAACGGCCCTGACCGCGATCTTTCATCAGCCGGTGTCGCGGGATCATGCGGATGTGCTCGCGCGCGTCACCGCAGCGTATGCGGCAACCGACCGCACGGTCCTGCCGCCCCTCGGCTTCAACAACACGTTCGCGATCCTCATCCGGGCTGCCGAGGCGCGCCGACTTAACCTCAAAACGATCAGCGATGCGGCGCCGCATACGCCGAACTGGAAGGCCGCGTTCGGATACGAATTCCTGGAACGCGAAGACGGCTACAAAGGACTGGTGCAGACCTACGGGCTGCGATTCGCAGAGACACCGCATGTGATGGATCTTACGCTCAGCTACCGGGCGCTCGCCGGCGGCTCCGTCGATCTGATCGCCGGTGAGGCGACCAGTGGGCTAATCAAAGGACTCGATCTGTTCATGCTCGAGGACGACCGGCACTATTTCCCACCCTACCACGCCATCCCCGTCGTGCGAACGGAGACGCTGGCAGCTCATCCGGAGCTTCGGACGGCCATCGAGCGGCTGGCCGGACGGATCTCGGAGGAGGCGATGCGACAGATGAACTATGATGTGGATGTCAGCCACCGCGATGCCGCGGTCGTCACGCGGGAGTTCCTCGACAAACTCTTTCAAGCGCCTTGACAAACGTGGCATTTTATCCCCACTTTGCAAAAAAAAGGGGGGGTACGGAGGGATTTCAGGGAGGGAAATACGGCTTTCCCTCCCTGGCAGTCTACTGCGCCCCAAAGTTCGGCCTGAACGGTTTCACGGAGGCGCTGGCGCGGGAGATGGCCGGCGATGGGATTCGTGTCTACGCCGTATGCCCGGTCAGAGAAAGGCTTACGGATAGTTGCCATCGATATCCTGATATTGAGAGTTGGAGGGCTTGACCCCTCACTTTGCCAAGGTACTAAGAAAGGCAGTAATCTTCGCCCTATCAATCAGGGTTTTCTTGAAACGGTCCTTAGCGTCGAATATGGCATGGGCTTCGTCACAGTACTTATCCAGCCACGCCCAGGTCATCTGTTGCTTGCGTCCCCACGTCACGCACACGGGTCCGCTGGGGGTGTACCCGGGCACATGGACATAGTGGCCGCCCCAGGAGCCTGGCGTCGAGTCAGGCCCTGTCGTCACGTCCCATGGCTGGCCGGTTTGAATTTGCGTCTTGGCAGCGTTGGGGAGTTGGAGGCCTAAGCCGACCCCAACGTCGGCAAAGATGGCTTGACGCATCTCCTCGTAGTTCGTAAAATCCACATCGGCGAAAGCCTGGATCTTGTAGGTGTGCTTGCCGACCTTCCACCCCTTGTGGCGCCACTCCTTGAGGGAGTCCAGAACAACGAGGCCCGTGTCGGATCCACCCGTCTCCTTGAAATACTCTTTGAGCACCTCTTTGTCCGCGATCATCAACACTGCCCCTTGTTCGATATCCTCGAAACGGAGCGTCTGGTGCGCTCTGCCAGCGATAACACAGTCGCCGTAGACATCGTTTCCGAACATCGGGGTCGGGATCCCCGAATGGGCGGTGTCGAAATCGTAGGAATTTGGCAACGCCGGTGCCGTCGCCCGCAACAGAGTGACGAACCGAAGAGTCCGCTTGTCTTTCTTCGCTGGCGCCTTGCCGAGCTTAAAGATCTTATGTGCGTGAATCCCTTTAGCCCTGGCCATTCCATCCTCCTTTTGAAATACGTGTGACTTTAGAACCTGGCACTATGCCGCATGAGAAAGTAGCCCCACGAGTCTCTGTCGCAACAGTCTTCTGAGTACCCGTTTCTCTATGTCGGTCCTTACCATCCTCGGCACCCAGGTACCAGCTCGGGGGCACCCACGTGCGGGCGGCCCTTGCAGCGTATGACTGGGCCTGACGTACTTGCCGCGGGCTCTTCTGTTTCACTGACCTAGGGCAGGTTAGCCGGCCTGTAGGGCGCGGAAGATTCGTTAGGGTCACTAACTACGCTATCGATGGCCATTCTTTCAGCAACGGATGGATCTTGTGCCATTCCTGCGGGAAAGCTTCTGGCTCCAAGAGAGACGCCGGGAAGGTTCCACGGCAAATGCGCCCACGGCTTATGGGCAGTCCCGGCGGGATTTGGTCTGATCGGGTACGTCAGCCCGTCGGTAAAGCGTACACCGACTTCGCCCAATCGGTCAATCATCCATTTTAAGGCAATGTCAGACAGCCCACTCTCGTCGTCTGTCCTCGGATAACCTCCGCCGACATCGGCATGGGCCCCTGGAAACAGTACCTGTGTCACCGTGGGAGCCGCGTCCCAGAGAGTTGGCGTAAAATCATTGCGTCGTTCATCCAATGCTACGGCGTGAAAACCATGGCTTACTTTTTGGCTCAGCTTTGTGTCAGCGAATTTGAAGGCGTCTACGCGCTTTCCTTTGGCCACATATTCAGGGAAGCCCATTGCTCCCACGGTCTCCCATACGGCTACAACTGCAATACGGTCTACAGGTATTAAGTCTTGTTCCTTGGGTGAGCTGTACAAAAGAAATGCGGGGAGGTTCGCGGCGATTTCTGCGAGGTGAGCCAGGGAGAATGGGTTTGAAAGTGTTGCCTTGCGGTAACGATACCATGCCTCGGCGCCTCGCCTGTATGCCAATTCTTTGTCTTGAGTGATATGTGCGGCCAAGAGTCCCTGCGATGCGATAAGGCCAGCCAGTGCGCGCGCCGTGTAGGCGCCACGACTGAAGCCGATGATATAAATGTTTGCTCCTGGTTCGTAGTTTCGAGAAATGAACGTATAACCACGTACAACTCGGCAAATGACGCCAGCCCCAAAAGTGCCACCCATCAATTTAATTATCGCATTGCGGGAGTCGCCGACACCATGAATATATTTGGCCGTCTGCTGGGTGATGGCCGCCTCAACCAATTCCTTTTCCTGTTCGTCAGCGGCAAGCGGTGAACCTGCTGCCAGCACGCCGTTAAGACAACTGAATAATTTATAAACATTTGTTGGATCAGGGGACCGATCGGCGTTTTCGTCTTCGTTCGGATTGTTCCACGTGCCGTCGGCACAAAAAACGATATTCTTCCGCATGTTCCTCTCCTTTGATCGAGACCTAAGAGTAAAGAAAAGAGGTCAAGTGTCAATGAATTTATGACGCATTACACTCGTGTATCGACATGGCTGCGAATTCCTCTCCCGCTTCAATTGCGGAGATACGCATAGATCAGCGTGGCGCTCATATCCCGGCAGCCTGGCGTCTCTTGGACGTTCCTGATCTTGTTACCGGTTTTCCACCAGTGTGTTGCAGACTGGGGTCGAAGGGTGTGACCGGCCCATTTGATCGGCAAGGTCGGCGCGCCCCGGATACAGAACGGCCCTTCGTGGTTTACCTACCCCGAAGGGCCGTGAGATATTTGTCTCCAGCGGGAGTGCTGGGATAGTTCAATTCATAGTCCCCACAGACCGCCACGGCCCCTCTTTTTCTGCATTGAGTTGCGGGTGCCGACGTGGCGTATTCGACATCATGGTCACTACACCAATAAATTGGCGTAGGATGATAGCAGCCCGTACACTGACATCACTAGGCGGATGCTACTTCGCTTACCGAAGTGATGTCAAGTTGAAACGAAGACGAGGATTCGTAAGCGGATAAGCGTCAATGGCAGTTCAGTGACGCCGATCAAGGAATTCTCGTAGCGCAACGAGACAATTTAAATGCCGCGAAACATCTCGAGGGATTGAAGGCGTGTCTTGTGATTTCGCACATACATTACCAGATACTTTATGGCGCGATGAGACGGTCTGCGCCCTCAGGCCACACGCGTTTGAAGTCGTCAATATTGAATGTTAACACATGGTCAACCCCGGATTTATTCGCTGCCTTGGCGATAATGGCGTCATAGATCACGCCTCCAGATAGTCCCAGATCAACCATCCGCCTGACGACAGAACTGTACTCCGAAGGTGAAAGGGAAACCATCTTTGCCAGAATTTCAACATCACTGTGGATCAGATGCCCGGCTATCCCTGGCGTAATCCGCGGGCTTATGGGCAACGTGGTCAACACCGCATACAGCTCAGCCAGCGTATGACCGGCAATCAGCATGTCGAACTCTTTTGCTCTCGCCCGTTTGAGCCATCGGAAAGCAGGGGCATGCAGGGGGTGCGGTTCTACAATCGCAGCCACAAGGACAGAGGTGTCAAAAAGGATTTTCATGATCTCCCCGGCAAAGCCACCCTCCTGAGGCGTTCCTCGCGATGGGCCCTCACAGCCTCCATCAGAATGCCTGTTGCTGTGCCTGCATAGACCAGCACGCCATTCTTCACCTTAATCGGGGGTTCTTCCCGCAACGGCTTCAAAACAACCTCGTCATCCGTTTGCTCTATCTTTAACAGTTCCCCTGGTTTCAGACCGAGAGCGTCGCGGATGTCTTTTGGGATCACCACCCGACCGAATCTATCCAAGGTTGTTTCCATGGCAATGCCCTCCTCTTCATGGCATTATATTATGCCAAATGGCAAGAGTCAATGCCATTTTCATCATCTCAACGGTCGGCAAGGAAGGGGGACAGAGGAAAAGGCGGGTCTGAGGAGGATGCGCGGGAGCAACCCCCCCCCATGTTTCCTAATCGGCTTTGGTGGTGGCGAGCTTCTTGATGATCTCCTCGAAGTATTCGATCGGGTAGGCGCCCTTCACCGGGATACCGTTGAGCAGGAAGCCTGGGGTGCCGTTGAAGCCGAACCGCTTGGCTTCCTCGATGTCCGCAGCGATACGGTCTTTCACGGCCTGGCTCTCGGCGTCCTTCTCGCACCTCTCCACGTCGACGCCGAGGTCCTTAGCGGTCTTCTTGAAGAAGTCGACTCCGAGCTTGTCCTGATTCTCGAAGAGGATGTCATGAAACTTCCAGGCCTTCTCTGGCGACTGGATCGCGACGGCCTCGAGCCACTGGGCCGCGGGCATGGCTTGGGGGTGGAAAGGCAGGGGCAGGTGCTTGTAGATGAAGCGCAGGTCATTGCCATGCCTCTTTCTCAGCTCCTCAACGGTGGGGTAGGCCCTTGCGCAGTAGGGGCACTGGAAGTCGGAATACTCCACCAGAGTGTACTTGGCGTCCTTGCTGCCACGGATCCGGGTCTTGTCGTCAATCGCGGGCTTGAGAGGGTTCCTGAAGGCGTCCTCGTAGGCCCTTCGCTCAGCTTCCTCGGCCTCCTTCTGCATGCGAGCCTGTTCCTCGAGCCCAGTCTGATTGATGATGTCGAAGATAGCCTTCCTGTTGGCCTTGATCGTCTCGATAAGTATGTTGGGATTCTCCTGCAAAACCTTCTTAAGCTCGTCGCCAGTGATCTCCGCAGCCTGCGCAGTGGCGTAGGCTAGAATCACGATCGTCACGGCGGCGAGGGCTCGGCCGATCCTCATGCTCTCCTCCTGCTGAGTTCCTTCAGCATATCATTTGTCCTATACGGTCCGGGCGCTTCCGTCAATGAAAGCAAGGAGGGCAACCTCTTTGAGGGGGATGCCCTCCTTTGCTGAGTTCTCCAGTCCTACAATTCTATTGCCTTTGTGTTCTGACCGCGGTGCACGCCTCCGCTTCAAATCGCGCTTAGTTCTTCACCCTTCCTTTTGGTATTACGATGGGCCTTGGAGACACGACACCAGAATCCGACACTGCGATTTCTCTCGCGGCTGCTTCATCCGCCGGATTCTTCAGGATGAGAACCGCCGGGATTTTCCCGCCTCCTGGTCCAGCGGGTACGATGCGAACGATGAGATTAGGTTGGTTAATACCGAGCTTTCGCAAAACCTCTCGCACCGACGCCTCGGTTACCCCATGACCAATCTTATCCAACTCATCTCCGATGGCGGCCGCCTGCGCCGGAGTTACGACCGTCGTGTCAGATACCATCCTATTGACGTTGCTTTTCGACAAGTTAAGGTTGGACGTAGCCCAAGCCATCGACCCCACCGCCATGAGCAGGCTCGTGACGGCACACACAAAGAACAGTCGTTTCATCTGCAATCACCTCCTTCAACTTAAAGAATCCCCGTAGGCTGACTACGAGTTGCCCGCTTGTCATCATTCTCACTCCGCGTCACGCGCCTGGAGCTTCAGCGAGAATTGAGGGCGTTATGTTCTGATTCCCCGTTTTGATGAGGATCACGCCTGGATGCCGGTTGAAGCCTACCCCCCCGGCGAAAACTTGAGGCAGGCATGACATATATCTATATCTTGTGCGATACCTATATGGGACATGTCCTACTGGATTGCTCCTTCTGGCTTGCATGGTCCACCCTGTGTTATCGGTCCCGCCAGACTCTCAATCGTCCACCAGTAGCCACCGGAGCACACAGTGATCCTTTGTACCGTACCCCCGCCACCTTTGCCACCAAGCCGTACTGCGTTTTGGCAGGACGCATATTTTTTGGCATCGTTCTTGTGATTGACGCATAGATCTTTCTGACCCATCACTGCTTCATCAGGAGGACGCAAAGGCTTCCTTCTTTCCTCAGCCTTCTGTTGCGCAGCGCCCAGGCCAGTGAAGGCCACTAGTATCACCACGCCCAATGCTAACGTCAGCAGCTTCTTCATCGCAATTGACCTCCTTCTCTCCCCGCGAAGAACGTGTTTCGCCTCGCCTATCAAGGCGTGCTCAAGCCCCCACTCCGAGTTCAGATCGCCGGGCTTCACGCCACCAACTAAGGGCTAGGAACCTTCACGAGGTCCCCGCGCGAGGCCTGAAAGGGCGACCGCGTCTTGGCCACGCTGAACTTCTCCTGGACGCTCACCACCTCGATCTCGCCTCGTTTGTCTTCCACAATCCCCAGGAGAGCCCCTGACTCGGGATCCATTAGTTCCCGCACGACGGCCGTAACGGTGAAGCGATCGCCCAGCTTCACGCCCGCGCCGGCTCCGGCGTTGATGTACACCTGGTTGCCTGTCACCTCCACCACCCGGCCTGTCCACGGCACCGGCTCCGTCGATCGGATGATGAACATCACGGCCTGCTCGATAGCCTGCCGCGTCGCCAGTCCGAGCACAGTCTTGTTGAACGCGTCGCCGCCGAAGGTTACCTGCTGCACGTTGATGTCCGCCGAGATCCCGCTCTGCGATGTGTTCGCCTCGACCCGGTGCGACTGTACCACTTGGCCCGTGGTGGTATCGATGACACGCACATCCATCCCGACCACACCCCTGGTAGTTTGGGCTCCAAGGAGACCGCCCAGCAGCCCTGAAGCCGCCCCAACCCCCAGATGCAAGCTCCCGCCACCGGCCCCCTGATCAAACTCGGTGACCGAGCCCGCGACGAGAAGCTGGGCCCCAAGGATCCGACTCACCTGAGCGACGGTCTCCCTGGAGACGATCTTCTGCATGGCCATCTCCTGCTCACGCATCACAGGCATAAGCTCGGCCCGCTCCACGACGATGAAGTGACCAGAATTGACTAGGGCAGTGGTCAGTTGGGCCGCCAGACCGCCACCAATATCCCAGACACCATACTGGGCCATAAAGGCGCCGGCGGCATCGAATTTGGCGACCGCGATCCGCTTCTTGGGGCCCATCAGCGGGGGGAGTCCACTCTGGAGGCCTATGGTCGGTATACCTACCGCGGGGCCGGAGGCCGGCGGTGCAGTCGGCTGCGACGAGCCGCCGCCAGTACCGGCGCACCCCGCCAGCACTGCGAGAAGAATGAAGAGCGCCGTCGACCTCGTAGGCTGCTTTGCCATTCTCATAACTTCCTCCTGATGGATTCTCCGATGGACGTGTGCCCGTCTACCCCCGGAAACACCACGGCCCTTCAGGGCTTACCAGCCTTGACTTAGCTCGTCGCAGGCTGCCATGAAGGGCCGCACACATTCTTCTTGTCTGACGCTGAGGCTTAAATGGCCAATCCCCGTCGGTTGACATGACTACCCTCTCAACGGAGAAGAATTCCAAGAAGAAACTACAATGTTATCATCCTCTTCCCACCATGGATGTCAAGGAGAAAGTCAAGCCAAATATTAGAGACAGAAAGTTGTCATTACGAACGAAGTGGAGCCATCTCGCACTGTTACGCTGAGTTTACCACCCACCCTGCCTCTGCCTGCGGCAGGCAGGGGTGCTCGCAATGACGAGGGAAATCGAGTGAGATTAGACAGTCTTATCCGGCCAGGGGCAGAGGTGACGGACGGGGCAGCGGGGGCAGTCGGGTCGCTTCGCCATGCAGACGGCGCGACCGTGGAAGACGAGCAGGTGGGTCAAGCGAATCCACTTCTCCTTTGCGATGATCCGGCAGAGCTGTTGCTCGATCTCATCCGGTTTGTCGCTCTGTGCCAGGCCCAGGCGGTTCGCCACCCGCATGACATGGGTGTCCACCGCAATTCCGGCCGTGATCCCCAAGGCGTTGCTCAGGACGATGTTGGCGGTCTTACGCCAGACGCCGGGCAATGTGATTAACTCCTCCATCGTTTGCGGCACCTGCCCGCCGAACTCCTCCATGATCTTCTTACAGCAGCCGACGATGCTTTTGGCTTTGTTCCGGTAGAAGCCCGTGGACCGGATCGCCTCTTCCAGCTCGGCGGGATCGGCCTCGGCGAACGCCTTTGGAGTCGAATACCGCTTGAACAGCCCCTTTGTAACTTGGTTAACCCGCTCATCGGTACACTGGGCGGCAAGGATCGTAGCGATCAGCAGTTCGAACGGGTTCTTGAAGTCAAGCGTCACGCAGGCATCGGGGTAGGTCTCCTCCAGGATGGCAAGGATCTTTTTTGCGGTGGCAGGGGTGGCGCTACGAATGTCGCCCTTCGCCGGTCTCAGCTTGACCATTTCGTGACCTCACGGGCGGTGCCGGTCAGATCCAAGGACCCGATGAGATCGGTCACGCGCCTCACCTTATGGTCGATCAAATATGCCTCGATCCCATCAATGACCCGTTTTGCGCTGCTCGGCGAGGTGAAGTTGCCCGTCCCGACCGCAACCGCTGTGGCGCCGGCGATCAAGAACTCCAGTGCGTCGTCGGCCGTTATGATCCCGCCCATTCCGATCAGCGGGAGCTTCACCGCTCGCGCCACCTCCCAGACCATGCGGACCGCGACCGGCCGGATGGCCGGGCCGGAAAGTCCACCCGTCACGTTGCCGAGCTTTGGCCGACGGCTTCGCACGTCGATGGCCATACCGATCAGCGTGTTGATGAGGGAGAGCGCGTCGGCCCCGGCATCCGCCAGCGACTGCGCGATCTCCACTACATCAGTAATATTTGGTGAGAGCTTCGGGATGAGTGGAAGCAGTGTTGCCTGCCGTACCTGCGATATCAGTTTGTGAGCCAACACCGCATTGCAACCGAAGATCAGACCGTCGGCCACGTTGGGGCAGGAGATGTTCAACTCGATTCCGCTGATCCCCTCTTGATCGCTGAGCCGCTTCGCCAGCTCCACGTAGTCATCGATCGACTCGCCGGCGATATTGACAATGACAGGCGGCCCCAACTTCCTCAGGTAGGGGAGTTTCTCCTCGATGAACGCGTGTACGCCGACATTCTGGAGGCCGATGGCGTTCAACATCCCGCCGGGGGTCTCCACGATCCGAGGCGGCGGATTTCCGGCTCGCGGCGTACGTGTGATAGTCTTGACAACGATGGCCCCCAGGCGAGAGAGGTCTACGTACGGCTCAAACTCCTGAGCATAGCCAAAGGTCCCGGAGGCGGTCATCACCGGGTTCTGCATGGTGATGCCCGCAACAGTCACACTCAGATCCGGTCGTTTAGCGTGGCTCACGACAGGCTTCACGTTTTTATCCCTCGTCCTTCGCACCCCGCGCACCTTGATCCCGCTCCTTTTTAACGGCTGTCCGGTAGCACTGCTGGAGACGGCGCGTGACTGGGCCGGGGCTGCCGGTACCGATTTTGGAGCCGCCAACCGCAATTAAGGGCGTGATCTCCTTGAGGGAGCCGGTAAGGAACGCCTCGTCCGCAGATAGGAGCCCACCGAGAGGGACCGGGGCTTCGTGGACGATCAAGCCTTCCCGCTTCGCCAGTTCGACAACCACTTCCCTGGTAATACCCGGTAAGAGCCCAGAACTTAAAGGAGGAGTCACCACCATCCCTTGTGAGACTGAGAACACGTTGCTCGTGGTTCCCTCGATGACGCAGCCATCGGCCTCCACAAATAAAGCCTCCACTGCGCCTTCACGTTTCGCCTGCGCCATCGCCAGCATGTTATAGAGATAGTCAAGCGACTTGATCTGGAGCGGGTTGAATGGACTTCCCCAGCGAACCGTAACCGCGCCGATCCCGACCTGCTGACGTTCAGCGATTCCCTCATCCAGTGGCCTGGCGACCAACAGTAGCGTAGGTGGGAGGGGCGCGTCGGGAGGCAGGAGAGAACCCAGCACGTCCGGGCCTCTTGTCACCGTCAACCGCAAGGAAGCATCAGTAACTTGAAGACGATTGCGCCGGAGCAGCTCACCCATCAGCTTTCGCCACTCGCCCACGTTACTTTCAAACGGGATTCCGATCTGATCGGCGCCTTTCTTGAGGCGAGCGAGGTGGCGCTCGAGGCCAAAGATCCACCCGGTATACGCCCGGATGGTTTCAAAGAGGCCATCGCCGTACGAGAACCCTCGATCGAACGCCGATACCTTCGCCCGCTCAGCCTGTACATAGCGCCCGTTCAGATAGACAAAGGCCATCCGCTTCCTTTACCTCCCAAAACCAGCACCCACGCCAAGGGTTCGAAAAAAGGTTTCGGCCTTGAGCAGCGTCTCCTCGTACTCTCGTGCCGGCGAGGAGTCGGCCACAATCCCTCCGCCCGTCTGGAAATAAATCCGTCCGCCCGTCGCGATAGCTGTTCGAATGGCGATGTTCAGTTCCATCCCTCCCGAGAACCCGATGAACCCGATCGCCCCGGTGTAGAGGCCACGAGCCGTTGGCTCTACCTCGTCGATCACCTCCATCGCGCGGATCTTCGGGGCCCCGGTGATCGACCCGCCAGGGAAGGTCGCTCGCAGACAGTCGATCGGATCTATCCCGTCCTCCAGGGTGCCCGCTACGGTTGACACCATGTGGTGGAGGGTGTGGTAGGTTTCGATCGTTTCGAACTGCTCCACATGCACGGAGCCGACCTGACAGATTCTGCCCAGATCGTTTCGCTCCAGATCCACGATCATGACATGTTCGGCGCACTCTTTCGGATCGTGACGGAGATGGCCGATGATCCGCGCATCGTCTTCCACAGTCATCCCGCGAGGACGGGTCCCTTTGATCGGACAGGTCGAGATCCGATTCCCCTCCACCAGCAGGAACCGTTCCGGAGAGTTGGACAGCACATGGAAGGGGCCACAGTGAAGGTACGCCCCGAATGGCGCGGGGAAGCGACTCCGAAGCCGCCGATACAGCGCCCACGGTTCGCCGGAGAACTGCGTGGCGAAGCGCTGCGAGATGTTGGCCTGATAGATATCGCCGGCGGCAATATACTCCAACACCGCCTCCAGCGCCTTACAGTATTGCTCTTTCGACATGTTGCTCTCGAGAGGAGCCTCAAGATGCGGCAACTCAGGCGGCCCGCTCCCGCCCGGCAGCTTGGCGCGCGCTATCAGGTCGCGACCCTCCTGCAACCGCTCTCGAGCCCTTCGCTCGCGGGCGACGCCCGGCGGCAGTGGCAGCCCGGAGGAGGTAATGAGCAACTCGCCCGTTGCCGGCTCAAACCAGAAGAGACGGTCGTAAAAATAGATTATACAGTCAGGCAGCCTCAGGTCGTCTACCGCCGCAGCCGGTAGTTTTTCGAGATGATGTCGAAGATCATACCCGAAGTAGCCGATAGCGCCGGCTATTGGAACGTCCCCGGCAGACGTCACGCCACCATACTGCCTGAGAGCCGCCTGAAGGTGTTGGAACGGGTCACCCCTGACTCGGCGGATCTCACCCTGGAGCGAGATAGTGATCTCATCGCCCTTCGCCGAGAAGGTGAGGAACGGATCGTAGCCGAAGCATGGCGCCCGCCAGTGATTCACAGCCCAGGGATCGGCGTCCAGGAGGCATAAACCGGGCTCGGCGGCAACCAGACCAACCAGATCCGTGAGGGCAGGTGGATTCGAAACTTCCTCTGCGATGAGGTTGAAAGACTGATGGGTGGTACGAAGCTCAGACATGAAGGGCGATGGGGTCATATCTGGTCTGTTTGGTCTATCGACCGAATTGACGGGATAGGCGGGATAGTCCCATTAACCCAAAGGATGTCGTGACCATCAAAGACCGGCCCCTCCTTGCAGACAAGGCGGTAGGTCCGACCTGCCTGTGCGTCGCACGCAGACGGGTCTCGCTTATCCCCCTTCACCGGCACAACGCAACCCATGCAGGCCCCAAACCCGCAGGCCATGTTCGCCTCGAGGGAGGCCTGGTATGGCAGATTATATTTCTCGGCAATCGGCGCAAGAGCCGCCAACATGGGGTACGGGCCACAGGCATAAATCCCCCCGTGCCCCCCTTTTGTAAAGGGGGGATGAGGGGATTTGGAGTGCGAGGCGTTGAGATACTGCTCCAGCAGCTCGGTTACCAGTCCTTTACGACCGGCGGTGCCGTCTTCTGTGGCCACCTGGACCGTCGCGCCGGCTCGCTGAAGGTCCGGAACGCACAGCAGGTCAACCTTCGATCTCCCGCCGAGAAAGGCGGTTATCTTCGCTCTGCGTGATACTCGGCGTGCAGCGAACGTCTCAGCAAGAGCAGCGATGGGGGGTACGCCGACTCCGCCGGCAACCAGGACGACGTCCGTCACCCTTCGCGGAACCTCGAAGCCGTTGCCGAGCGGACCGAGCATGCGGAGAGACCTTCCCGGACGCATCCCCGCCAGAAGCGTCGTACCTCGGCCACACACCTTGTAGAGGATCTCCACCTCGCACTGTGCACGCCAAATCCCCCCGTGCCCCCCTTTTGAAAAGGGGAGTTGGAGAGTTTTCGTACGCCTGATGCTCATGGCCCGAGGCAGCAGCGGATCTTGTCCATCGATCCATCCGAGCATGAGGAATTGCCCGGGACGGAAGCGCGTCAGGCGCGCTGGGCCGGCTAGACGCATCGAAAAGTACTCTGGCGCGATCTGCTTGTTGGCGACCACTTCGACGAGAGCCTCTGAGGCCGCTATCATTCCCTCCACATCGCACCTGTATGGGCGACCGGCCGGTCGCCCCTACGTGCCTCGTACCTGGTGATACTCCTGCAGCGCTTTGACCCTCAACGTCCCGCGCTGCATCGCCTGGATCGCTTCGACCGCCGCGCGCGCCGCGGCCATCGTAGTAAAGTAGGGAATGCCCATCGTCACCGCGGTCCGCCGGATGGAGTAGGAATCCAGACGCGCATGGTGACCCCCCGGCGTATTAATAACCAGGCCGATCTCCCCGTTCTTCATCTTATCCACAATATGCGGGCGCACGCCGTCAATGACCTTCGCCACTGCCTCAACAATCACACCCTCACCTTTTAATACGGCCGCGGTCCCGGCCGTCGCCACAACCTGAAAGCCCAACTCCATAAGTCGTCGCGCCAACAGCACGATATGCGGCTTGTCATTGTCCCGTACGCTCAGGAAGACCGTTCCCTCCAAGGGGAGGGCGCCGCTCGCGCCTACCTGCGACTTGGCAAAGGCCAGTCCAAATTCGCGGTCGATTCCCATTACCTCGCCGGTTGATCTCATCTCCGGCCCTAAGACGGCATCAACCCCTGGAAACTTCACGAACGGCAGGACCGCTTCCTTGACCGCCACATGGCGAAGCCCGGGCTCCTCGGTCACGCCAAGCTCCTTCAGGCTCATCCCGGCCATAATCTTGGCTGCCAGCTTGGCCAAGGGGACGCCGACCGCCTTGCTGACGAAGGGGACTGTCCGCGAGGCGCGGGGATTCACCTCCAAGACGTACACGACACCGTCTTTGATCGCGAACTGGATGTTGATCAGACCAATAACCCCAAGCTCCAGCGCCATGGCCTTCGTCTGGACCCGGATCTGATCGAGCAACGGCTGAGCCACCGATCGGGGCGGCAACGAGCAGGCCGAGTCGCCGGAGTGGACTCCGGCCTCTTCGATATGCTCCATGATCCCCCCGATTACGACATCCTGACCATCGCACAAGGCATCTACGTCCATCTCGATGGCATCCTCGAGAAACTTATCCACCAGTACGGGATGTTCCAGCGAGGCCTGTACGGCCCGAGTCATGTACTCCTGCAGACTCGACTCATTATAAATGATCTCCATCGCCCGACCACCGAGGACATATGAGGGCCGAACAAGAATCGGGAAGCCCACCTGCCGAGCGATCCGAAGCGCCTCACTCACCGAAACGGCGGTCCCATTCGGCGGCTGATTCAGACCAAGATGCTGCAGCATCTGCTTGAACCGTTCCCGGTCCTCGGCCCGGTCGATAGCGTCGGGTGGGGTTCCCAGAATCTTTACGCCCGCCCGCTCGAGCGGGATGGCCAGTTTCAATGGCGTCTGTCCGCCGAACTGGACGATCACTCCGTCCGGCCGCTCCCGTTCCGTAATGTTCAGAACATCCTCCAGACAGAGCGGCTCGAAGTACAGACGATCAGAGGTATCGTAATCCGTCGAGACCGTTTCCGGGTTGCAGTTGACCATGATCGTCTCATAGCCGATTTCTTTCAGGGCGAAGGCCGCGTGAACGCAGCAGTAGTCGAACTCGATCCCCTGGCCGATCCGATTCGGGCCGGAACCCAGGATTATGATCTTTTTGCGATTGGTCGGGTTAGCCTCGCACTCCTGCTCATACGTCGAGTACAGGTACGGCGTATGGGCTACGAATTCGGCGCCGCAGGTGTCTACCATCTTGAAGGTAGCCTCAATTCCCATCCGCTTCCTGGCATCCCGGACAGCGGATTCCTGAGAGCCGATGAGATCGGCCAGTCGCCGGTCGGAAAAACCCAAAGCCTTGGCCTCACGCATGACAGGGGTCGTCAGGAGGCGAAGCATCGATGACCCGCTGCGGCGCCCGTTGGGACCGATCACTCGGTCCTCAAAGTCCACAATCTCTTTGATGTTTTCGAGGAACCAGGGATCAATGGCTGTAAGTCTGTGAATCTCCTCTACCGTCATCCCCAGCCGAAACGCATCGGCAAGGTAAAAGACCCGCTCCCAATTGGCAACGCGAAGGCGGTCTCGGACCAGCATCCGGTCCGCCTCACTCACCTCGGAATCTCGCGCCTCGCGCCCCGCACCCCGCACTGCCAAGTCCCTGAAGATACGGCCCTCAAGCCCATACGCCTCAATCTCGAGCGAGCGGATCACTTTCTGCAAGGCCTCTTTGAAGGTCCGGCCGATTGCCATCGCCTCCCCAACCGATTTCATCTGCATCGTCAGTGTCTCGTCGGCGCCGGCGAACTTCTCAAACGAGAATCGAGGGAACTTCACGACGCAGTAATCAATGGTCGGCTCAAAGCAGGCAGTGGTCTCTTTCGTAATATCGTTGCTGATCTCGTCCAGCGTGTAGCCCACCGCCAGCTTGGCGGCGATCTTTGCAATCGGGAACCCGGTGGCCTTGCTGGCCAAAGCCGAGGATCGAGAGACCCTCGGATTCATCTCAATCGCCAGCATCCGTCCGTTCTCGGGATTGACGGCGAACTGGATGTTGCTACCGCCGGTCTCCACGCCGATCTCTCGGATAACGGCAATGGCGGCATCCCGCATAAGCTGGTATTCTTTATCGGACAACGTCTGAGCCGGAGCCACCGTAATTGAGTCGCCGGTGTGGACGCCCATCGGGTCAAAGTTCTCGATGGAACAGATAATCACGACATTGTCCTTCAGGTCGCGCATGACCTCCAGCTCAAACTCCTTCCATCCGATCACGGAGGCTTCCACCAGGATCTGGTGGACGGGGCTCACATTGAGACCCCACTGGACCTGCTCGTCGAATTCGTCCCGGTTGTAGGCGATACTGGCGCCGGTACCGCCGAGCGTAAACGACGGACGGATAATGGCCGGATAGCCGATTCGCTCGACGATGGTACGAGCCTGCTCGAAGGAGTCGGCATAGCCGCTCTCAGGCACCTCAACGCCGATCTTCTGCATCGCTTGCTTGAAGAGGTCGCGGTCTTCGGCCTTTTTGATGGCATGGAGCTTCGCCCCGATCATCTCAACCCCATATCGGTCCAGGATCCCGTCCTCAGCCAGTGCAACAGCCAGATTGAGGCCGGTCTGACCCCCGAGGGTGGGGAGTAGCGCATCGGGCCTCTCCCGGGCGATGATCTGCTCAACAACAGGCACAGTCAGCGGCTCCAGGTAGGTTCGGTCAGCCATCTCCGGGTCGGTCATGATCGTGGCCGGATTTGAGTTGACCAGGATCACCTGGTACCCTTCTTCCCGGAGGGCTTTACAGGCCTGTGTCCCCGAGTAATCGAACTCGCACGCCTGCCCGATGACGATCGGACCCGACCCGATGATCAGGATTTTCTCGATGTCGGTTCGCTTAGGCACCTATTTCACCTTCACGCCGTAGGCGAGGCCATCGCCTACCGACAGGATCTGAGCCAGCAACTGGGGATGGTGGACGAAGTAGTCGTTGAAGCCGCGCAGCGCCTCTGTTGAGCGACGATACTGCTCGCCGAACAGCCGATTGCTCGCTATCTGCCCTTTCCAGAGGACATTATCGCACACGACAACTCCGCCGGTCCGCATCAGCGGTAAGGCCAGATCCAGGTAGCTCCGGTACTCCTCTTTCACCGCATCAAGATAGATGAGATCAAACGGCCCGTCGAGACTCGGGATGACCGTCAGAGCCGGACCCTCATGAAACTCGACCTGATCCTCCAAGCCTGCCCGTTTCACATACGCCTTCGCCTTCCCGATCATCTCGGTACTGATGTCGATGGTCATAACTTTACCTTGAGGCGACATGGCCCGCGCCATGAAGATGTCGGCATACCCGATGGCGGTTCCGACCTCCAGCGCACGCTTCGCCCGAATCGCCCGGACTGTGATCTCCAGAAACGTTGCGACCTCAGGATCAGCGATGGGGACGCCATGCTCATGCGCAAAGCGTTCCATCTCCCGCAACAGCAGGTCCCTCTCGGGCAGCAGCCGCTCCAGATAGTCCTCTTGTTCCTTATGGATGATCAGTCCGATCTGCGCCTTCATTTGCGTGCGCCAGCCTTTGCCATCAACTCTACGAAGCGCTGAAACAGATAGTTCGCATCATGAGGACCGGGGGAGGCTTCCGGGTGGTACTGTACGGAGAAGATCGGCAGGCGGCGATGACGCATCCCTTCAACAGTGTGGTCGTTCAGGTTGACGTGGGTCAGCTCAATCTCAGTGTCCGGAATCGACGCGATATCTACGACAAAGCCGTGGTTCTGAGTGGTGATCTCCACCTTCCCCGTCGTCAGATCCTTGACAGGCTGGTTGCCGCCGTGATGACCGAACTTCAGCTTGTAGGTCCGTCCCCCGAACGCGAGGCCCAGGATCTGATGCCCCAGACAGATGCCGAAGATCGGCTTTGTGCCGATCAGCTTCTGAACGTTGTCGATCAGATAGGGCACGCCCTCCGGGTCGCCGGGACCATTACTGAGGAAGATGCCATCCGGGGCCAGATCCAGGACCGTAGACGCCGGGGTGTCCGGTGGGACCACCGTTACGTCGCACCCTGCCTCTATCAGCTTTCGCAGAATATTCTGCTTGATCCCGCAATCGTAGGCTACCACCTTAAAGGATCTAGGGTGGAGGGTGGAGGGTGGAGGGAAGAGCTTAAGCTGGTCTGCCAACGCGACGCTCGACGCTCGACGCTCGACGCTGTTACCGTGGCCTTTGCTCAAATGCCACGGTCCCTCGTGCCAGGTGTACGGCGACGCACAGGCGACTTCCTTCACCAGGTCACGTCCGATCAGGCCAGGCGAGGCCTTCGCTCTGGCAATCAGGCTGTCGGGTTTGAGATCGTGTGTGGAAATTACCCCTTCCATCGCTCCATGGTCCCGGAGATGGCGGGTCAAGGCGCGGGTGTCAATCCCCTGAATGCCTACGATGCCCTGCTCTGCAAGGTAGCTGTCGAGGGTCTGAGTGCTCCGCCAATTACTTGGGTGAGCGCTTGCCTCCTTCACAATAAATCCCTCTACCGCCAGAGCGCTCGATTCGGCATCTTCAGGATTGATTCCGTAGTTACCGATTAGCGGATAGGTCATGACGACCATCTGACCCTTATATGAGGGGTCGGTCAGGACCTCCTGGTAGCCGGTCATACTGGTGTTGAAGACCACCTCGCCGGCGGTCTCTCCCTCTGATCCAAAGGAGCGCCCCTCGAAGATGGTGCCATCCGCCAGCGCCAAGAGCGCCCTTTTCACAGGTCTCTCCACGTTACGCCTCCCACACGACCTTACCTCCGACCAGCGTCGCCACCGTCGCACCGGTAAGCCGCCACCCGGCAAACGGCGTATTCCGACTCTTGGAGGCAAAGGTTGCGGGATCCACCGTCCAATCACGATTGGGATCAAAGATCGTGAGATCGGCATCGGCGCCCTCGGCGATCCGTCCCTTCGCGAGCTTCAGGATGCGCGCGGGCTCGCCGGAGAGTTTCGCTATCGCCTGTGGCAGGCTCAACACGCCCGGAGCCACGAGCGTCGTAAGCGTCACTGCGAGCGCTGTCTCCAGGCCGATCACACCATTAGGGGCCTGATCAAACTCCCGCTCTTTCTCTTGGACCGTGTGGGGGGCGTGATCCGTCGCGATCACATCGATAGTCCCGTCTCGCAACCCCTCCAACAGGGCCTGCCGATCGTCCTCGGAGCGAAGCGGCGGGTTCATCTTCGCGTTGGAATTGAAGCCGCGGACAGCGTCCTCTGTGAGCGCCAGATGATGCGGGGTGACCTCGCAGCTTACCCGCATCCTACGGGCCTTCGCCTCGCGAATCAGACGCACCGATTCGGCCGCGCTCACATGGGCAATGTGGAGCCTCGCGCCGGTCAACTCCGCCAGCAACAGGTCGCGCGCCACCATGACCGCCTCCGACGCCGACGGGATGCCGCGCAGCCCAAGCTCAGTCGAGACCAGTCCTTCGTGGACGACTCCCCGGCCGCTCAGATGCAGATCCTCGCTATGCTGGATGACCGGTAAATCAAACATCGCCGCATATTCCATGGCCCGCCGCATCAGTTCAGCATTCATGACCGGGCGGCCATCGTCGGAGATGGCCACACATCCCGCTTCGAACAGCTCCCCGATCTCGGCCAGCTCCTCCCCTTTCAACCCCTTCGTGATAGCGCCGATGGGATAGACCTGAACGGCCCCCTCGCGCTTGGCCGTGTCCAGGATGAACTCGGTCACTGAGCGCGTGTCGTTGACAGGATCGGTATTCGGCATACAGCAGACCGCCGTGAAGCCGCCCCGCGCTGCCGCCATCGTTCCGCTTGCGATGGTCTCTTTATCCTCACGCCCCGGCTGGCGCAGGTGGACATGCATGTCGATCAGGCCGGGACAAACCGTCAGTCCCGTCGCATCCATTACCCGATCAACGCTGCCTGATGTTGACTCCCCGCTCTTTGCAGTTTTCGACCCCCTGGCTTTACCGACTTCCGGTAGTTCGGTGCCTCCCGCTTCCCGCCTCCCGCCTCGTGTGCTTTTCTCAATTCGGACAATCTTTCCATCTTCGATAAACAGATCGAGAAGATCATCCAATCCGCTTGTCGGATCGATGACCCGCCCACCTCTGATCAGAATCCTCATGATCGCTCCATCCTTGGAACTATCCTGCCTGGCCGCCGCCGGCCATAAGGTACAGAAGCGCCATCCGTACGGCCAGGCCGTTCTCCACCTGATTCAGGATCAGCGAATACGGCCCATCCGCAACGTCCGGCGCGATTTCTATGCCTCGATTAATCGGGCCTGGATGCATGATCAGCACATCGGGCTTTGCGGCTTTCAGTCGTTCGGCGGTCAGGCCAAACAGGCGTGAGTACTCCCGCAGCGAGGGAAACAATCCGGCCTGTTGACGCTCGGTCTGCAGCCTGAGCATCATGATGATATCGACGTCGGCGACGGCTCGATCGAGATTCGTAAAGACCTCAACGCCGAGTCGCTCAATAAAACGGGGAAGCATCGTCCTGGGCCCTGCGATCCGCACCTCCATCCCCATCCTGTGCATCCCATAGATATTGCTTCTGGCGACCCGGCTGTGGGCGATATCGCCGATAATGGCGGCCTTCAGTCCCTCCAGTCTCCCCACCTTTTCCCTGATGGTAAACAGATCGAGCAGGGCCTGACTGGGGTGTTCGTGGGCGCCATCCCCGGCGTTGATAACCGACGCCGCAAGCCGCCCAGCCAGGAACCCCGCCGTGCCTGCCGCCGGATGGCGGATGACCACAATATCCGGGTGCATCGCCTGCAGCGTGAGACCCGTATCCTTCAAACTCTCTCCCTTAGTCACCGAACTGGCTGAGGTAGAGATATTGATGACGTCGGCGCTGAGCCACTTGCCTGCAATCTCAAACGATGTGCGGGTCCTCGTACTGGGTTCATAGAACAGATTGATGATCGTTTTACCACGTAGAGCCGGTACCTTCTTGATGTCGCGACGGGCCACCTCTTTCATCGACTCGGCGGTATCCAGGATCAGCCGGATCTCGTCCGACGTCAGTTCCTGCATACTCAACAGATCTTTATGTGCGAGGCCCATCGCGTCCCTCCCTACTGCTCCACGATGACGACTTTGTCCTCACCATCCTCCTCAGTGAGCAGGACCTGAATCTGCTCCTGTCGCGAGGTGGGGACATTCTTGCCGACATAATCGGCCCGAATCGGCAGCTCGCGGTGACCCCGATCGACGAGGACGGCAAGCTGAATGAGACGGGGCCGGCCAAGATCGATCAAGCCGTCCAGGGCTGCCCGGATGGTTCGGCCCGTGTACAGGACGTCATCCACCAGCACCACTCGCTTTTCATTGATCGAGAACGGGATGTCAGTTTTGCGAACGACCGGCTGTGGCCCGACCTTGTCCAGATCGTCGCGGTAGAGGGTCACATCCAAGGCGCCAACTGGCGGCTCAGCCCCGGCAATCAGCATAAGTTCCTTGGCGATCCGTCGTGCCAGATCGACCCCCCGGCTACGGAGGCCGATTAGCACCAGGTTCTCTGTCCCGTTATTTCGCTCGATGATCTCATGGGCAATCCTGGTGACCGCCCGCTGGATGGCCGATGGATCCAGGATTTGGGCCTTTTCGTTTAGCTCAGTGGCCATCGAATTCACGACATAAAAAAACCCCCTCACCATCCGGCGAGGAGGCTATTCGATACACGCTGACTACAATAATGACTTGCGGGGTCCCCACTGCATCTCCTTTTCGAACCTCTCTGAGTCCGATTAAAAGGTTAATTTATTGTAGCCGAAGGCGCAGTACTGTCAAGCTCAATCTTCACGCGTCCGACTTCAGAGTTTTTTGACTGTAATCCCAAGTGACAACCTTTTTAGGGACGACCTTCATGAGGAGCGGATCGGATCCGCTCACCAAGTACTTATAGCCCGGGTGCTCGGCTGTGCCAAAGTAGCGCTGCGCCATCGCATCGCGGAATTGCTGAAGCATCCGCTTATCGTTGACGAACTCCACCGTTCCCTGGATCATGATCCCTTTGTAGTTCTCGAAACCATCACCTCCATCGACGACGAGGGCTACCTTCTGATTGGCCTGCAGGTTCCGGCCCTTTTTGGATCGGGGTGAGGTCTCTATATAAAGTTCACCATCCAGCAGTATGTGCCACACAGGTACTACGTGCGGCTGGCCTTGGCGATCCACAGTAGCCAGCCGGCAGACCTTCTGCTGTCCCAAGAATACGTTCATGGCCTGTTGGCTCATTGTTGCCTCCACGTTTCTCCTCCTATGCCGCAGGCGGTGTGGCCCGGCGCGCGTCAATCAATTCACGAATAGCCGGAATCAGGTAGATGGTGGAAAGATCGAACCGTGACAGGCAATCAGCCAGGACCTGTATTCGATCGCCCGGCGCAAGACGATAATCGATGATCGCCACGAGTTGTCCTCGCAGCGTGCAGGTCCCGCTTCTCACGACGAATTCCTGGTGATCCAAGCTCTCGTAGAGGACCTTCACGCCAAGCTGGTCAGCTAACCTTTCAAGCTGTTGCAGGATTGCTGCCTCGACCATCGCGCGTACCGACGCCGTATAACTCTGAGCGTTAAAGCCACCCTACAGAAGAAGCGTACAAATGTCAAGGCGATGAATAGATCCCGAAGAACAACAAAAAACCGCTAAGGGATCGACCTGACGATCGATCCCTTAGCGGTCGGAGGGAGGGGAGGGTAGGAGGAGCAGAGCACATTTACCTAATTAGACAGCCGACATCGACAAGGGTTTAAGGGCCGAATTACCTTGCCTCACTAAACAAATTCTGCTACCAATAGGCTGAAGATAAGATCTACTAATCCCTCTATTTACAACTAGTTATACTGGATGCCACATCGAGAACCATGTCAGAGATCGCTACGCTTCGGGCGCAAGCTGAGGAACTCCGACGACTCATTCGCCGCCACGAATACCTGTACTATGTGCTGGACCGGCCGGAGATCACCGACGCCGAGTTCGACAAGCTCTTTCAGCGTCTGCAACAGCTTGAAGCAAAACATCCCGGCCTGATTACGCCCGACTCTCCGACGCAACGTGTTGGCGGTCAGCCTGTCGAAGGGTTTACCTCGGTGCAGCACAAGGCGGCGATGCTCTCGTTGGACAACGCCTACACTGCCGATGAAATTCTGGAGTTCGAGGCCCGTATCAAGAGGGCGCTCCCTGGCGAGCGGTTCACCTATGTGGTTGAGCCGAAGGTCGACGGCCTGGGCGTAGCCCTGCTGTATGAGGACGGCCGGCTTGTGCGGGGAGCTACCAGAGGGGACGGTCGATATGGCGAGGACGTGACGCAAAACCTGATGACGGTCAGGGGGATCCCCCATCGCCTGTACGGACCGTTAGCTACGTGTGCTGCCTTGGAGGTGCGCGGCGAGATCTTCATGTGGCGTCAAGCGTTTGAAAAGTTAAATCGGGGGCTGGAGACGGAAGGCGAAGAGCCGTTTGCCAATCCCAGGAATGCCGCGGCCGGCTCAGTCCGCCAGAAAGACTCGCGAGTTACCGTAAGCCGTCCCCTCGATATCTTCATCTATGGCGTCAGCTATGCAGAGCCGGATCCGTTCACAGACCATTGGCAGACCATGGAACAGTTGCTTGAGTCCGGATTCCTTCTTGATCCCAACGACCGCAAAAACACGCTGGAGCGCTATCGCCGGCGCTGCGCCGATATCGAGGGCGCCATCCAGACCTGCCTTGAGGTCGAGGCCGGTCGTGACGAGATCGGGTGCGACTGCGACGGCGTCGTGGTCAAGGTCGATGCAATCGAACAGCAGCGCAGGCTCGGCTCGACCACCCACCATCCCAGGTGGGCCATTGCCTATAAGTTCCCGGCGCGGCAAGCGACCAGTGTCATCAGAAAGATCGACATCAGCGTGGGACGAACAGGAGCGCTGACGCCGACCGCCCTGCTCGATCCCGTAGAGATTGCCGGCGCCACGATCAGCCGGGCGACGCTCCACAATGCCGATGAGATCGAACGTCTTGATGTCCGGGAGGGAGACAGTGTCCTGATCGAGCGGGCCGGGGATGTGATCCCGCACATTTTACGGGTGATTCAGGACAAGCGGCCGTCTCACAGCACGCCGTTCCGGTTTCCCACCCGATGCCCTGTCTGTGGCGCCGAGGCCTTCCGGCCAGAGGGCGAGGTCGTCAGCCGCTGCGTGAACTCCGCCTGCTTAGCGCGGCTGAAAGAGTCGCTGCTACACTTCGGCTCGCGCCGGGCCATGGACATCGAGCACCTTGGCGAGGCCGTGGTGGAGCAGCTTGTCGACCGGAAGCTGGTCCGGGAGTTCGCCGATCTGTACCGACTTGACGTGGACACGCTGGCAGGGCTTGAACGGTTAGCGCAGAAATCTGCTACCAACCTGTACAACGCCATCCAGGGGAGCAAGGGACGCGGGTTGAGTCGCCTGTTGTTCGCGCTGGGCATCCGGTATGTGGGCGAGCACGTCGCCACGATCCTGGCTCAGCATTACGGCTCGATGGATCGGCTGGAGCAAGCGCCGGAGGAAGAACTGGCTGAGATCTACGGCATCGGCTCTCGCATCGCCCAGAGTGTGGCGCTCTACTTTCGCCAGTCGGAGAACCGCCGTCAGATTGAGCAGTTGCGAGGCGTAGGCGTCAGCATGAAGGAAGCAGGGGTCACGGCGGGACCTCGCCCTCTGGCGGGCAAAACGTTCGTCTTAACGGGCGGGCTGGAAACCCTCACCCGCGACGAGGCAAAAGAGCTGATCGCGCAGGCCGGCGGCCGCGTGACTTCGTCGGTCAGCTCAAAGACCGATTACGCCGTCGTGGGCAAAGATCCCGGCAGCAAGTTCGACGACGCCAAGCGCCTCGGCGTCCCCACCCTCGACGAGGCCGCCTTCAAGAAGCTGTTTAACCTCAAGTAAGCGTGGACCCACTAAAGTAAGAGGGTGTGTGACAGAACCAAAACGAAAGATAGTGTTGCTTGTTGCACTGGCACTGGCCGGCGCAGTACTCATCGTCGGCTGGAGGCTGGTCCGCGAGAAGGGGGACGGCGACAACCTCGTGGCGAACGGGACGATCGAGGCTACCGAGGTCGAGGTCAGCTCGAAGTTGCCTGGCCGTCTCGCCCAGCTCCTGGTGAAGGAAGGAGACCAGGTTCAGGCCAATCAGGTCATTGCTCGTCTCGACACCTCGGAGATCGAGGCGGAGGTAGCGCAAGCGCAGGCGGCACTGGCCAAGGCCGAGGCCCAACTCAAAGAGCTGCTGGCCGGCTCGCGCCTTCAGGAGATCGAGGAGGCACGCGCCAATCTGCAGCAGGCCGACGATAACCTGAAGCTGGCACGGGACGATTGGGACCGCTTCGACAACCTCTTCAAAGAGGGCGCCATTTCGATACAGGAGCGGGACCGCGCCAAAAACCGGGTAGAGGTGGCCGCAAGTCAGGTCAAGGCCGCCCGTGAACGGTACGAATTGATCCGGGTAGGACCTCGACCGGAGGTCATTGAGGCGGCCCGCCACGAACGTGATCGGGCGAAGGGGGCGCTTGGAATGGCCAAGGTCCGACTGCGCGACAGTACCATTCTGGCGCCCCTCTCCGCAATCGTTCTCACCAAACGGGCCGAGCAAGGAGAGGTCGTCAATCCCGGTTTCCCTATTGTAATTCTCATCGATCCTGATGATCTGTGGCTGCGCGTCTACATCCCGGAGTCGGAGATCGGATTGGTGAGCATCGGCCAGGCCGCGGCGGTCACCGTCGATTCATTTCCGAATCGTCGCTTCGAAGGGAAGGTGGTCGAGATCAGCTCGAAAGCCGAATTTACCCCCCGCACGGTTCAGACCAAGAAGGAGCGCGTCAACCTGGTCTTTGGAGTCAAGATCAGCCTGGACAACCGGGACCGCCTGCTGAAGCCGGGGATGCCGGCCGATGCCGAGATCAAGATGGGAGGCAGAGGGACAAAACAAACCAGCCGTCGCCCGCCCGCCCGTTGGAGTCTCCTCAATGGCTGAGTTTGACCTCGACAGCTACGCCGTCATTACGAAAGGGCTGACAAAGCGATTCGGTAAGATCGTCGCCGTCGACCATATAGATTTAAGAATTAAGCGAGGCGAGATCTACGGATTCCTTGGTCCTAACGGGGCCGGGAAATCCACGACCATCCGGATGCTCTGCGGACTCCTGGACCCGACCGAGGGGTCAGGGTATGTGCTGGGCCACGATATTGCGAAGGAGCCGGAGCGGATCAAAGAAAAGATCGGCTATATGTCCCAACGGTTCAGCCTGTACGAGGACCTCACCGTCCGGGAGAACCTGGACTTCTACGCCAGTCTCTACTCGGTCCCTAATGGGATCAAGCGGGCCAGAATCGAGCAGATGGTCCAGATGGCCGACCTGACCGGGCGCGAGGGCACGCTGGCGGCCCACCTGTCGGGCGGCTGGAAGCAACGCCTGGCTTTGGGGTGCAGCATCATCCATAAGCCGGAGTTGCTCTTCCTGGATGAGCCGACGGCCGGGGTTGATCCGGTCTCCCGCCGCAACTTTTGGGATCTGATCTATCGGCTCTCCGAGGAAGGGATTACCATTGTGGCCACCACGCACTATATGGATGAGGCGGAGCACTGCGCCAGTCTGGGATTTATCTATCAGGGTCGGATCACAGCCCAGGGCAGCCGCGAGGAGATCAAGGCGAATGCCCTGAAAGGCCAGGTCGTCGAAATCGAATGTGATCCGATGCGGGAGGCCACGATATTTCTTGAAACGCTCCCTGGCGTGGCAGAGGTCGTGCGATTCGGGAACACCATTCACGTCGTCACCGAGGATAGGAGCCTTTCACCCGCCGACGTGGAGACCCGCCTGACCGGTGAGGGATTGAAGGTCAATCGGGTTGAGGCGGCGATTCCCTCGATTGAGGATATCTTTGTCTCCTTCGTGGGCCTAGCCGACCGGCGCTCCCTCCGGGCGCAACTGAAGCGAATGCGCGAAGGCGCAATATGAGGTCGCGCCTGTTCGGTATGATCCGTAAAGAGTTCATCCAGATGTGGCGCGATCGACTGACCGTCGGGATGATGCTCTCTATGCCGATGATGATCCTCGTCATCATCGGGTGGGCCATCAATACCGACGTGAAGCATATGGTGACCGCTGTTCTCGATCAATCTCGGACGCCTGAGAGCCGAGATCTCCTCCATGCCTTTACCAACTCTCAATATTTTAACCTCGACTATCACGTGGAAAGCTATGAACGGATCACCCATCTCATCGACAGCGGCAGCGCGAAGGTAGGGATCGTCCTTCCGCCAGACTATGCCCGCGCGCTCAAGCAGCAGCGCGTAGCCCAGGTCCAGGTGATTGTGGATGCCTCCGACCCCATGGTCGCGACATCGGCCATCAACGCGGCCAACGCCATCGGGCAGGTCGGCTCGCTACGGATCGCGTCCGAGATGCTCCAGCGGAGCACCGGCCGGGTCCCGCCCCCCACTCCCCTGGATGTCCGGGTCCGGGCCTGGTACAATCCGGATCTCGTCAGCGCCATCTTCATCATCCCGGGCCTCCTGAGCTTCATCTTGATGCAAACCACCATCACCATCATCGCCATGGTGGTAGTGCGGGAGCGTGAGCGTGGAACGCTCGAGGCGCTGATTGTCAGCCCGCTGCGCCGCTGGGAGTTGATGATCGGGAAAATCGTCCCGAATGTCGTGATCGCCTATGCGCAGATGACACTCGCCCTCGTATTCGGCGTCTGGGCCTTCGATATCCCGGTTCGTGGAAGCCTGGTCCTCCTGTATTTTCTATCGCTGTTCTTTATTATGGGAACTCTGGGTCTCGGCATCCTGTTATCCACAGTTGCCAGGACCCAGCAGCAGGCCATGCAGCTCGCATATTTTATCTTCGTCCCATCGGTCTATCTTTCCGGCGTGCTCTTCCCGATCGAGGGGATGCCGCCCCTGGCCAAGACCGTGGCGTATGTGATCCCGCTCACTTATTACGTGGAGATTATCCGCGGGATCATGCTGAAGGGGATCGGGATCTCGTATCTCTGGACGCATCTGCTGGTTCTTGCTGCCATTGGGGTTGTCCTGATCACAGCCAGCATTCTCCGCTTTCACAAGAAACTCGGCTGAGCACAGGGGCTCATTTCAAGACGCCGCAGTACCTGCTCACGTGGTAGAATGAAATCGTGAATGAACGCGCGAGGCTGGTCCTCTCAGTGGCTGCGACTGAGGGAAGGAGCGGTGAACGCCATGCCTGATCCGGGACGACTTGAACTGGCGGAATTTTACTTCAAAGAAGGATATCGATTGCAGACGAGCGGCGATCTGAATGGCGCCATCGCGGCCTATAAGCGGTCTATCGAGCTGTACCCGACGGCTGAGGCGCATACCTTCCTGGGGTGGGCGTACAGCTTTCAGGGACAGATTGACGAGGCGATCAAGGAGTGCGAGGCCGCCATCTGGATCGATCCTGAGTTCGGTAATCCGTACAACGACATCGGTGTTTATCTGATTGAGAAGGGGGAATATGATGAGGCGATCCCGTGGCTTGAGAAGGCGATGGTAGCCAAGCGGTACGAACCTCGCCATTACCCCCACATGAATATGGGCCGTGTTCTTGTGCGGAAGGGGAGGTACGAAGAAGCGGTCAAAGAGCTTAAGAAGGCCCTGGAGATTGAGCCGAATTATACTGCGGCCCGCGTCGAGCTGCACAAGGTTCTCGGTCTGTTGAATTGACCGGCTGACCCCTTCTCGAGGCTCGCACCCATGTTATCGCAATGGTCGCTGCTGATGCTCCTGCTGGCGCTTGTCGGGGCGACGATCTCACTCGACAGGCAGACGCTTAGGAGCGACGCTCCGCGTTCGGATCTGCACATATCGTTCGTCGATAAAGCTCGACAGTATTTTACCGCCCCGGAGTTGGCTAGAGGACGGGTATACGCACGCGGACGATATCTGTTGTACGGTGTGCGAACAGCGTTGACCTTTGGCCTGTTCGGGCTCCTGACCTTGTGCCCGTTATCGGCAAAGATTCGCGATCTCAGCGTCTCGGTCGCCGGCGGACGTGTATGGCTGACTATCGGGGTTTTCGGCCTCTTACTGGCTCTGCTGTATCATGCGGTCATCTTTCCCGTCAGTCTGTACGGCAATTTCCTGCGCGAGCACACATTCGGTCTCTCTCGTCAGACGTTCGCTGCATGGGCGTGGGATTACATAAAAGGGACACTGATCAATGCAGTGATCCTGCTCCCGCTGCTGATTCTGCTCTATACGTTCATCCGAAGGGATCCCGTCCGTTGGTATCTGCCGGTATGGGTTGTCGTCGTCCTGGTGATGAGCCTGCTTGCCGAGCTGTCGCCGATCCTCCTTGATCCGCTGTTTCATACGTTCCGACCGGTACAGGATAAAGAGCTGGTAGAGCGAATTCGTGCGTTAACTGATCGGGCGGGCCTCACGGTAGGGCCGATCCTTGAGATGGATGCCAGCCGTAAGACCACGAAGACCAACGCCTACTTCACGGGGCTTGGCCGCGCGAGACGCATCGTTCTGTACGATACGCTGATCGCCAGTTCCACCCCTGAGGAGGTAGAGTTGGTCGTGGCGCATGAGCTGGGCCACTGGAGACGGCACCACATCTGGAAGGGGATAGCTATGAGCGCAGTCTCGGCGCTGGCGGCCATGTGGCTCATCGCTCGTCTTCTCAATGTCGCGGCCGACTCCGAACGTTTCGGTTTTATTCATCCGGCTGACCCCGTCTCGTTACCGTTCCTGCTGCTCCTCTTGCTCGTTCTCACCATTCTGACGACACCGATCCAGGTGGCTATTTCACGGTCCTTCGAACGCGAAGCCGACCTCGAATCGCTCCGTCTCACCGATAACCCCGAGGCCTTCATCGCTTCGGAAGTCAAACTTGCCAGGTCGAATCTCGCCGATATCGATCCGCCGCGAGCGATAGTCTGGCTCTTGTATACTCACCCTCCGGTTCTGGAGCGTATCGCCATGGCTGAGGCATTCCGAGCGGGACAGGGGCAGTGAAGAGGTACAATTGATGGCCGTCAGATCGTTCGGTCCTGTGATCTTCGTTCATGGTGGCGCAGGAAAGGTCGCGCCCGACCTGGTTGAGTTACGACGAGCGGGTATTCGAGCGGCCGCGCTGAATGGATGGCAGGCGCTCACAGCGGGAGGCTCCGCGGTAGAGGCCGTCGAGCAGGCCGTCAAGATGCTGGAGGACGATCCGGCCTTCAACGCCGGCCGTGGCGCCTGCCTGAATCGGGACGGAGAGATTGAGCTTGACGCCTCGATCATGGACGGCCGAGATCTGGCAGCCGGAGCCATCGGCGCCGTAAGGCGGATCGCCAATCCCGTGACGCTTGCGAGAGCCGTGATGGAGGCGGGGGGACCGGTCCTGCTTGTGGGCGAGGGGGCCCGGCAGTTCGCCGCAGCGGTTGGGATCAAGGAGTGCGGGGCCGACGCGCTCATCACGGAGCGACAGCGCGCCCGATGGGCTACCCTGCGAGGGGGGAACGCCGAGGGTGTCGGCACTGTCGGCGCCGTTGCCCTCGACCGGGCGGGCCACCTGGCCGCAGCCACCTCGACGGGCGGCCTGCCGCTCAAGGCGCCAGGCCGCGTGGGCGACTCCGCGCTGATCGGTTGCGGGACCTATGCCGACGATCAGCTCGGCGCGGTCAGTTGCACCGGCAATGGGGAGGCGATCATCAAGCTGGCGCTCGCAAAGACGGCCCTCGAATTTCTTGAGATGGGCGAAGAGCCGATGGCGGCAGCCAGACGCGCGGTCGGTGAATTGACGGCCAGGACCGGCGCCGAGGTCGGTATCATCCTGCTGGATCGATACGGCCGAATCGGCATTGCGAGGAATACCGCGCAGATGGCCTGCGCCTGCATCCGGAACGACAATGCCGATCCGGAACTCTTCGATTGAGCCGAACGGACGCAGAGGATGAAGAGAATAGCCGATAAGAAATATGAGGGGATGCTAGCGCGGTGGAGTGGAAACAGAACTCGCGTCTCCGTGGTATTCTTCTATGGGTCCCTGCTCCTGCTCCTCTATCTGACCTACCTCATCATCGTTCCTTTTGCGTCCCCGATTTTCTGGGCAGTCATTCTGGTTGTCGTCTTTCAACCGGCTTATCGCCGCCTGTTACACCGGCTTGATGGTAAGTCCGGGCTCGCAGCCCTCTTGCTGACGATTACGGTCATTGCTGCCGTGGTGATTCCGGCCATTCTCTGCGGATGGGTGCTGGCGCAAGAAGCGGTGAGCGTCTATCAGGCGGCGGAACGGGTCTATCGGCAGCAGGGACTCACAGGGATCGCGTCCCACCCGGCGGTGATGGCCGGTCGGGCCCTTTGGGATCGCGTGAGCCTGCCCTTCACGCGTCTGGGCTTCGATCTGAACGCGTTGCTGTTGAGCGGTTTGAGCGCGGTCAGCAGTTTCATTGTCGACAATCTGAAGGGGATCGCCATCAACCTGTTGAGCTTCACGGTCAATCTCTTTCTCGCCGTCTTTACTCTCTTCTTCCTGCTCAGAGATGGCGAGGCGATCGTTCGCAGCCTCCAGAGGCTCTTGCCACTTGAGCGCAAGCATGCCGAGGCGCTTTTTTCACGCCTCTACGAGGCTGTGTCGGCTGTCGTACGCGGCACCATCGTCACGGCCCTGGCGCAAGGCCTTCTCGGAGGAGTAGGGTATTGGCTCTTCGGCGTCCCGTACCCGGTTTTTCTCGGGCTGGCAACCGGCCTCTTCTCGCTGCTGCCGGTTGGCGGGTCCGGATTGATCTGGATCCCGGCAGCCATCTATCTGTTCCTGGAGGGAGGCTGGATTCGCGGTCTGTTGTTACTCGCCTGGTCGACGGCGGTCGTCAGTACCGCCGACAATGTGCTGAAACCGGCTCTCATCTCAGGCGGGACTAATCTCCCGACGCTCTTTCTGTTTTTCGGTATGCTTGGCGGTCTGCAGGTATTCGGCATTCTCGGGTTTATCCTGGGGCCCGTACTGCTTGTGACGCTCTCAACCTTTCTTGAAATCTACGCCGACATGTCGTCGCCTCCGGTCGACCAGACCCTCGGAGGCGGACAGAGCCAATGACGATCAAAAAACGGTTGTTCGAATGCTACCGATAGGGATAAGGGATCTCAGGACCTCAATAGGCTGGAGAAAATCGAGCAGGCCTGATCCACCACAGGGCCTGCTCCTTTGAAATTGCACGCGATCCCGATTAATAGCCGCGCGGTCTGCGACCGCCGCCACCACCACCGCTGCGAAATCCGCCTCCTCCGCCTCCGCGGCGAGGGGCCTGCTCTTTTGCCTCATTGACCGTCAGAGGTCGGCCGCCAACCTCTCGTCCGTTCAACGCCTGGATGGCAGCCTGAGCGTCGCTCTGGTTCTCCATTTCGACAAAGGCAAAGCCCCGCGGTCGTCCGGTATCGCGATCGGTAATGATCTTCACATCAGCCACCCGACGACCACCCTCTTCGAAAAGGGCGCGGAGCGCAGATGCGTCCGTATCAAACGGGAGATTGCCCACATACACTCGTGTCCCCATGCGCTTGGAACTCCTTTCGCCGGCGTACCGCCGACTTTTGACGGGTAGTTCGATTGATGCCGTCGCCATGGTCCCGCCTTCCATGGCCGGCTTCGTCCTCCCGGATCTCCCCGGAGGACTCAGAATTCCGACTGGTCGCGGCGAACCGCGCGAGCTGCCTGACGGCGAAGTCTGCGCGCAGCCTCACGAACCTTTCGGCGACGCTTCTCCCCTGGTTTCTCGTAATGCGCTCTTCGTTTCAGTTCCTTCAGGATTCCATCGCGCAAAACGAGCTTTTTAAAGAGCCGAATAGCCGATTCGACCCCTCGACCGTCTACTTTGACCTCGAGAGGGCGATGTCGAGTCCCTTTGTCGGACCTCGAACCCCCGCTCGTCTCCTCAGTGCCATCGTCAAGAGCCATTATCCCTCTTCATCACAGCATCGCTTTCCGCTGATATGATCAGGGTCTTAGAAACGGAAAAACCGCGAGCCCCTGGTCCTCGCGGTGCTTTCAGACTACGTAAACGAAGCCCTCAGACCAACAAACGTTTTACTATAAGCATCACCCGCGCATTTGTCAAGGATAATCAGCCACAGGATAATCAGTCAAAACCCTATCGAGACCTCAAGCAGTCCTTGCGCCCACCCTGATCCTGATGTATAAGAGGAGTGGAGAAGGCCAAACGGGTTGAGCGGCGCAAGCAGCAGCCCGGTCTAATGAAGGATGAATGAGGACGATGACATGCCGACTTCAGCCGCAGAACAATACATTAATTTCGCTTTTTATAAGGTCGACCTGGCCTGGCGACGGCTTCCGAAAGAAGAACGCGAGGCAAGTAAAAAGGAGTTCGGCGCCGCGATTGAGCAGTGGCGTGAACGGATGCTGCTGATCCCTTACTCGACCGTAGGACTCCGGCCGGACACCGATTTTATGCTCTGGCGAATCGGTAACTCGCTGAAGTTGTTGCAGGAGATGTCCAGACAGCTCAACGGGACGGTGCTCGGCTCCTACGTGGCCACGCCGTACTCATTCGTCGCCATGGCCAGGCGCTCGATCTATGTGGCCAAGCATCTGCATCCCGGCCAGGAGGGCCGTCGATCGACCATCATCCCCGGTGAACATCAGTACCTGTTCGTCTATCCGTTTGTCAAGCAACGGGACTGGTACCTGCTGCCGCTTGATCGGCGTCAGGAGATGATGAATGTCCATATTAAAGTGGGCCACAAGTTTCCATCGGTGAAACTGAACACTACCTACTCATTCGGCCTCGACGACCAGGAGTTTGTGGTGGCGTTTGAAAGTGATAGGCCGGCTGATTTTATGGAGCTTGTCATGGCGCTCCGCGAGACCGAAGCAAGCCGTTTTACCCTTCGTGATACGCCGATCTTTACCTGCATTCAAAAGACTATTCACGAGACCCTGGACGACTTGGGCTAGAGAACGGACGCATATGGAGACATCTCTCATCCGGATCGGACATAGTCCCGATCCGGATGATGCATTCATGTTTTACGCCCTGGCGAAGGAGCGACTCGATACAGGGCGATTTCGCTTCCAGCATGTCCTCGAAGCGATCGACACACTGAACAGTTGGGCGCTGGCAGGCAAACTGGAGGTGACGGCGCTCTCGGTTCATGCCTACACCTATGTAGCCGATCGCTACATACTGTTACCCCATGGCGCCAGCATCGGACGGAACTACGGGCCGATCGTGGTGGCGAAGCGAGGACTTGATCCTGCCGAGCTCCGCGGCAAGCGAATTGCCGTCCCCGGTAGACTCACGACGGCATTCCTCGTGCTGCGATTGTACCTCGGTGAGTTCCAGGCCATTGAGGTCCCCTTCGACCAGGTGTTCGATGCCATCGAGAGCGGCGAGGCGGATGCCGCACTTGTCATTCACGAAGGCCAGCTTACGTTCGACGCCCGCGGCTTTACCAGGCTAGTCGATCTTGGAACGTGGTGGCACCAGCAGACCGCGCTGCCACTGCCCCTTGGGGCCAACGCCATCCGTAAGGATCTGGGTGAGCCCTGTTGCCTGGAAGTCTCGAGATATCTCCAGGCCAGTATCGACTATGGCTTGGCTCACCGACAGGAGGCGCTCCAGTATGCCATGCAGTTTGGCCGCGGTATGGAGGCGGCGCTGGCCGACCGGTTCGTCGACATGTATGTCAATGAGGACACTCGCGCCTGGAACCAGGAAAGCAGACGGGGTCTCGAACATCTCCTGAATTTAGCATGGCAGCAAGGGGTGATCACCACGCGAATCCACCCGGAGTTCCTTCCAGGTTAAGCCGCTCTCCACTCCTCTCGTTTCTTCACATCTATCCTCGATTCAATCCGTCCTATAATTATTGACTCGCTGCACGCCTCAGTTATACAGCTTTCCATTGTACATCTACGTTATCCGATAATAATATCTTCGCAAATAATATAATGTGATGTTGTTTGATCGTATCTAGCATTCTATTTGCATATATTTATGTGTTTAATTATCTAATATGAATTAAAACATATTTTTTGATATGTTATGCCTACTTAAATAGGTAATAGACATCATTTTGATGCTTACTCGTACAGGCTTTACTACACCATATTACACTCAACTCAACACGATCAACGCTGGAAGGCTGTGTTCCAAATTCGGACAGGGCTAACCAGCCATCCCCCGTCCTCCAGATTGGAGGTCGGGCTACGCAGAGAGAGGAGGCAACATGAATAATGCAAGCGTTCAGACAATCTACCGCAATCCAGTCAAGGAGGTGTACAACTACATCGAGAAGCAACGGACAAGGCGACAGAGCAACCGGGTCCTGCACGCCCATCCCTCCCCGCTCTTCTGGCTGGAGCGGGATGTGCCAATGAAGGAGGTGATGATCGAGCGAAGAGTCGCAAACGCAGCCATACCAAAGCGACTCAACCTGTATGTCGGCACCCCATACTGCCTTCCCACCAACCCCGAACGATGCGGCTACTGCCTATTTCCAAGCGAGGTGTACCAGGGTCAGCATCAACTGGATACGTACTTGAAGTACCTGGAGTCGGAAGGGCGACGGTATCAACAATTCTTCGAAGGGGAGGAACCCGCCAGTATCTATTTTGGGGGAGGAACATCGAACCTGTATAAGCCGGATGATTACCATAGGCTTATGGAGGTCGTGAGAGGAGTCTTCCCAACCATTCCCCAAGGTATCGAAATCACAATGGAAGGGATTCCTCAGCTTTTTACCAGGGAGAAGCTCGCGGCGATGAAGACAGCCGGGGTCAATCGGATCAGCATGGGAGTGCAGCAACTCGATGATGAGATGATCAAGCTGAGCGGGCGGAAGCAGAAGGCCAAGCACGCTTTTCAGACTCTCCAGTGGTGTGAGGAACTGGGACTCCGAAGCAGTGTCGATCTGATCTTCGGGTGGCCGCGACAGACGATGGCGTTGATGCTGAAGGACCTGGAGGCGATCGTTCGCGCAGGCGTCCGACACATCACTCATTACGAACTCAACGTGGCCGGTCGGACCGATTTCGCGCGCCATCGGCGGGATGAGATCCCTTCGACCGAGCAGAACCTCGAGATGTATCACACGTCCAAGCAGTTCCTCGAGAGCCATGGATACCGACAGATGACCGCCTACGACTGGGAGAAACCGGCTGCTGACCTACCGGACGACCTTCAGTTTGAAGAGCACATGCGTCGATTCTTCACATACGACAAGGAGCAAGGGATCATCGGATATGACATGTGGGGTTGGGGGTTCGCCGGTGTATCGTACTTCCTTGGGACCCCTGAGATGCCTGGTTGGACCTATATGAACTCTCTTAAGGTCGGAGACTATTTCGGTAGACTTGACGAGAGTCGATTTCCGATTGAGCGTGGATTCCGATACACAGCGAAGGATCTTCGGATCGCCTGGCTCTTTCAGTCGCTTCAGGGAATGAGTGCGGACCTGCACCTGTACAAAAGGATCTTCGGTCGGGATCTGCTTGAAGAGTATGCCGATATCTGGCAGGCGCTCGCCGAGAAACGATGGGTCGAGATCGATCACGAGAAGGTGACGTTGGTGGGCGATGGGGTCTTCTACACTCCCTTGATCCAGGGTTTGCTCGCGCATGAGCGGACAGAGGAAATGAGAAAGGGCAAAACCTCAGCACCGCGCATCCAAGAGGATGTGCTGCCATTGGTACAGCAACTGCCCGCGAATACAGCCACCCGACGAGAACGGATCACAGAAGAATCCATCCCCAGCACGGAACTGATGGCTGAATCCGAAAGCGTCGCTTCTGATTTCCGGCTCATGACACCGCGGCGACGCGAATCGGTCGAACTCACATGGCATCGGGAGCTGACCAGCGACAGCGTTGAACTCTCACTGCTGAGGATTTACGGCGAGGTCTGGTACGAATCTCCCGTCCTTCTCTCTCACGGGACATTTTCAAACGCCCAGACTTGCACGAGGCTAGCCACATATCTTGCCGAAAACGGCTTTGACTGCTGGATCCTGGAGCTCAGAGGTCACGGTCGAAGCGAGGTTGGACCGGTTCACCCGGATTTCGAGCAGTTCAGTGAGCTTGACGTACCGGCAGCGCTCCGCGCAGTACGACAAAGGACACAGAACAAGCAGCTCTTCTGGATCGGGCACAGCGGAGGTGGCCTTGTGCCCCTGATGCACCTGGCGCGTCATCCTGAAGCGTGCGCACAGGTCAAGGGGATCGTAACGCTGGCCAGCCAGGCAACGGATGCGGGGGTCACCTGGTCAGGCTGGGCGAAGATTGCCCTGAGCGCAGTGGGGAACAATCTCATCGGATACGCGCCAGGGCCATTGTTCAAGCTGGGACCGGAGAACGAATTCCGTGGCGTGATGAACCAGTGGTTCCGCTGGAATTGGAATGGTCGATGGACCGGAACAGATGGTTTCGACTACCTCGAGGGGCTCGGAAGGATTGAGGTCCCCGCTCTCTGCTTCGCCGGAGGAGGCGACCGGTTCATTGCCCCTCATCAGGGGTGTCGCCGGCTCTACAATGCATTAGGGGGCCTGGATAAGCAAATGGTGTTCTGCGCCAAATCCGAAGGATACGGAGAGGATTACAGTCATGCGCGGATCATCACGAGTCGTCGGGCCCAGCAGGAGATCTGGCCCATCATCTCAGAATGGCTTGTCAAGCGGGCCAATTGACACAACGTGGTAAAGATCTAGCAGAGTGTGCACTATCCCGACACTCTGCTAGATCTTTTCGCGAAGCTCCAATCCCTCCGCGACGAGCGCCATCACCTCGGTGACCTGGAACGGCTTGCTCAAGACCAAATCGACTCCAGCCTCCTTGAGCTTCCCCCGGTCAAGCGTAAGCCCCCACCCGGTAATGAGACCAATGGGGGTACGAGGGGCTATGCTCTTTATGGCCGATGCCACTTCCCAACCCGTGCACTCGGGCATACCCAAGTCTGTAAGGACAAGATCGAAGCTCACCTGCTGGAAAAGATGAATCCCTTCCCGCCCACCCCCTGCTTGAACGACCGTATGCCCGGCCGCCTGAAGGAGTTCGAAGAGAAGTTCGCGGATCATTTCATCATCGTCAATCACCAGGATTCGTCCCGGCTTATGAGTAGACGGCACCGGTTTGAGCTGTGGGGTTGATCCACACTCGGAGGAAATCGGCAGCTTGACCAACACGGTGGTACCCTGCCCGGGTTGGCTCTGCACATAGATCTGGCCATGGTGTACTCTGATGATTCCATGCGACACGTTCAAGCCAAGCCCGGTCCCCTTGACCCCCTTCGTGGTAAAGAAAGGATCGAACACCTTGGTCTTCACGTCGTCGGTCATTCCGATCCCCGTGTCCGACACGCTTGCGCAGACCCACTCTTCAATCTCTTCGGTCTTCAATGTAAGCTTGCCTCCGTTTGGCATCGCCTCCACAGCGTTGAAGATGAGATTAGTCAGGACCTCCCGAAGTTCCGAGATATTGCCCATCACATGGGAGATCTTACCGTAGCTGGTTGCAATCTCGATGGTCGTTCCGGCGAGATTGGCTTCGTCTTTCCACTTGACTTCGGTGATGGCCAGGACGTCTTTGACCACCTGGTTGAGATCCACAGGGAAGAACTCTTCATCTCGCCGTTGGCGGGTAAAATGTTGCAGGCGGCGAACCATGTTGGCCCCGTCCAGCGCCGCCTTTTCAATCGCTTCGAGACCTCGCGTTGCCTCCGCCTCCTGGACTGCCCGACGCAATATTTGAGCTCGCCCCAGGATTGCGCCCAGCACGTTGTTAAAGTTATGGGCGACTCCAGACGCCATCTCGCCTAGGGCTCGGAGCCTTTCTGCCCGAAGAAGCTGCTGCTCTAATTGCTTCCGTTCTGTGACATCCCGCGCGATCCCATGCCAGCCCGTCATCTGGCCTGTGACATCCCGAATGGTCACCATTCCAATCTCGAACGGAACTAATACGGAATCCTCTTTCTTCACCATATCAAGCTCGCAGAAGCCGAATGGGTCATTACCCTTGGCCGCCCTGGCAAAGATCTCCAGGATCTGGCGCTGGCTTATGGACGTGAGGATGTCGGTAAAGTAGCGACCCAACAGCTCTTCAGGCGTGTAGCCGAGTATTGCCCTTACCCCAGGGTTCACGTACGTAAATCGACCTTCAGCGTCCAGCGCGTAGATTATGTCGCGAACATGCTCGGCCAGCAGTCGATACTTCTCCTCTGAGGCCCTGGCAGCCTGAGCATGCGTTCGGGCTTCTTCAAAAAGTTTGGCGTTCTCGATGGCGACCGCAGTCTGGCGAGCGATGGCATCCACCAACCGCACCTCTTCTTTGGTAAAGTGGTGCTCCTCTGTCCACCAGGTGGCGAAGAGACCGCCGACGATCTTATTTTTTGCCAGCATCGGTACAAAAAGAGCTGATTTACAGGAAAAAGCATGAAATACGGAGTGGTCGACTCTACTCTCCCTGCTGGTATCGCTCGTATATACGGCCCCCTTTGTACTTAACGCTTCTTCGATAAATCGAAATCCCTTTACTGGAATCGGTGTCCGTTTGAGCCGGTCTAAGAGATGCTTGGGCAGACGATAACCGGCAAACGGGAGGAGCTGTCTGCCATCGCTGTCTAACAGATAGGCGCCGGCAGTATCGGCCGAGAGGACGCGGGCGACTGCTCGCGCGATGCGTCGGATAGCCTCCTGCAGATCGAGGGTAGAATTGACGGAGTAACTCACCTCGAGCAGCGTCTGCGTCTCTTTGAGTCTGACCTGTGTCTCACCGATCAGGCTGGCATTCTCCAACGCCGCACTCAACTGACTCGCGACAGCCTGGAGGAACAGCCGTTCAATGTTGGAGAAGGACGCAGACCCCGCCTTGGCGAGATTCAGCACACCGATCGGCCGATCCTGCGCGAAGAGGGGCACGCACGCATGAGCGCCGGCTGGCGACTCGGATAAGGCTGGCTGCGGACAATGATCGATGATGCTAAACTTGGGGGGTGGATCGGCGCCGGTAAGGAAGCGGCAACAGGGGCAGTCCGGGCAGTCAACGGTAGGAGCTGTAGAAACCTCCTTGCCGGCATGTCTGACGGCCGCAAGATAGACCGAATCCTGTGGTAACTTGGTGGCGGCAGGCCAGTTCACGTGGTCCGGGAGACCGCGGGTCAGGCAGATCCAGCCAAGGACCGCGTCGTCGACCACCTTCAGGACCTCTCCCAGAACGGTTCCGAGGAGTTGGTCGGGGGCGGCGGACCGCATTGCCGACGAACTGCCGATCACAGCGGCGAGACTCTTAATCAGTCGTTCCATCGTTTCCTAACATGGATATGGCATAATACCGTATATAAAATGTCTCTAACTAAATTTAAATCATAACTCAGTACTATGTCAAGTAATAAACTACTGTTAGCCATTATCGACTACTCTGGAAACAATATATGGCAACTGGTCGATTTTCATATGCGTTTCGCCACAAGACGATCTTTTTGCATGACGGGCACGATGTCGGTCAGATCCGTTTGCGCGCAGATCTCCAGGTCCGCCCCAAAGCCTTTTTGAATGATGTCTCTTCCCCATTCGCAAACTCGGAGCATCCCAAGCAGGTCGTTTCGATAGGTTGCGAAGAGTTGGTGGACGGCCCTGGCGGAATCGCTGAGCTCACACGCGCGTTCAGAGATGCTGAGTACGCGATCGATCAACATCCCGCTGCCTACAGCGTCTTCCAGACAGAAACGGCCATGTTGGCCCGCGCACACAATAAGGATGTCGAGGCCGGTATCTGTGAGCCGGCGCGCGGCTGCGGATACGTTCAGGAATGAGCAGGCGATTATTGCCTGAGCCCCTGGGACAACCTGGAACGCGCGGGTCCCGTTGGTTGTCGTCAGGACAACGACCTTACCCTTGACCCGATCTCGCCCATATTCGGCCGGAGAATTTCCAAGTTCAAAGCCTACTGCCCTATCTGCTTCCCGTTCTCCAGCAAGCAAAACGCCTCCGCCCAGCCTCTTCGCCACGGCCCCGGCCTCGCTCAGCGTCCGCACAGGGATGACACCAGCACAACCGTGGTGCAGCGCCATGGTAATGGTCGTGGTGGCTCGTATCACGTCGATCACGGCCACTGCTCGACCGGAGGCGAACCGACAGGTCGGATCCAATCGACTGAATGCCACGTCGATGATCACGATAGTTCTCCCAGCCCGGTAATCTCACGAGCGCCCTGCACCGAATCCATTGACACCCCTCTGAATACCTGCTATGAACGGGCGGCCATCATCCTTCGGCAGGAAGGTTCCGGACAATGGGTGCGAGATTTTCGTCGGATCAAAAGCGAACCATAGCCACGCTGAGCGCCGCCATCGCGATTCGGATGCTCGGCATCTTTCTCGTGCTTCCCGTCTTTACGCTCTATGGGGAGCAATTTACCAGCTCAAAACCGCTGATCGGTCTTGCCTTCGGTAGCTATGGGCTGGCCAATGCCCTGCTTCAGATCCCGTTCGGCTGGCTGTCCGACCGATTTGGCCGAAAACCGCTCTTGCTCATCGGCCTCACGCTTCACAGCGTGGGCTCCATCCTGGCCGCCGTCCCTCCCAACATCTTCGCCCTCATCGCCGCGCGCCTGATCCAAGGGACCGGCGCCGTCAGCTCTGTCGCATTCGCCATGGTGGCCGATTCGGTCGACGAGAAGAACCGCGCGACCGCGATGGCCTTCCTTGGGATCTCCATTGGCCTCTCCTTCGTCGGCGGTATCCTGGCTGGACCGTTAATCGCCAGCCTCACCGGTTATGCGTCCCTCTTCTGGCTATCCGGCCTTCTGAGCCTGGTCGCATCCATCTACCTGGCACTGGCCGTCAAGGAGCCGCCAAGGGAGCCGGGAACGGCTGACGTCTCTGGCGACCGGCCATCGATCGCTTCGGTGTTTAAGATCGCTGCCATCATCAAGCTGGGTGTCTGTGGATTCCTCATGTCGTTCTTCATGAGCAGCTTCTTCTTCTACTTTCCCTTGCTGGCTCGCCGACACCTGCCCCTGCAAAGCTATTACCTCTTGCTTGGCCCGATGGTCCTCGTCGCTGCCGTCGTAATGTTTGCGGCCTCCAGGGCGGCCGACCTGGGCCGGGCAAAATCGATGGGCGTGTTGGCCTTCGTTGTTCTTGCGATCAGTGGGTGGCTGCTCTTTCGAGGGGCTGACCTTGGGCTCCAAGCCCACCCGCTCATAGTCCTCACTGTTGCCGGCATACTCTTCTTTGCCGGCTACACCAGCCTTCAACCGATCCTCCCCAGCCTCATCACCAAAGCGTCACCGAAGACCGTGTACGGGGCAGCGCTGGGGATATTCAGTTCGCTGCAATTTCTCGGCAGTTTCGCGGGCGGAGCGGCTGCGGGATTGCTCGGCACTGTGGGGACGGATTTCGTGATGGCAGCACTGCTGGCAATCGCAGCGTCAGGCGTCATACTGATGGCCCAGGTAAAGCTCGTATGACCTGGCAGTATCGGCTGACGAGAATGCCTCACGTATGCGCCAACCGCCCCATAAGTCCGGCTAGCGGATGAATCCTTCTTCGCGCTCTCTTTTGACCGCCTCGCGAATTTCGAGGCTCCTGCGAAGATAGCAAGGGCGGCAGACACTCCGGACAATATCTGAGGTTGGCCCTTCCGCAAGGAGAAAGGTTCCCTGGAGTGTGATTCCCTTGCCGCAAAGGAAGCAGTGACGGAGCATCTCCTTCATGTTCTCCTCGATCGGCGGCCTCTATTCGAGCCTGAGATCACAGAGCACCGGGACGATTTCCCTTGACAGTCTTTCCCCGGTCCGCTTAAATCATTCGCGTTGATACGCTTACCGATGTGGGGCTGTGGCGCAGTTGGGAGCGCGCCTGACTGGCAGTCAGGAGGCCACGGGTTCGAATCCCGTCAGCTCCACCATTGATTTTCTCCAGCATTACGCCTGGTTCACCGATCGTAGCCGAGAGGCTGTGATCGGCGTCTTTGTGCTCGGCACCAGGCGTTCGTCGCGCCTCTACCCTATCGTACAATCTTGCTGAACCCCACTCGACTTCTATTGGCATTAAGGAACTCAGCCGTCACGCCCTGCACCATGCGAGCGAGCCTCCTCCTCGGCTTTTTCTGCCTGGCGACGCCTCGATGCCTTGCGAATCGGGACCATGATCCCAATGATGAGGCCGACGGGAATCGCAAGAAGCAAGGCTAAGCTCTGGATATTCGCTGCCGTCCCAGTATCTCCCTCAGATGCCATCATCCAAATCGGTGCGAGGACAAATCCTCCGATGAGGCCGACGATGAATCCTCCGGATACCCCCACGATCGCTCCCATGAGGCATTTTCTGACAAGCATGGCGTCATCACCCTCCCCCGGTATGGCTCCCGGTTGCGGATAAACTGCAGATCCACGTCTCAGGGTGCCATGTTTTGCCGCGTTTTGTAAGGCTATGTCTCGGAACAGGTTGAATCTACAAAGGGTTCATTCCCCGCGGCTTGCCGCGAGTCCGTCATACCGACGGAAGCCGGTATCCAGAAGGCCCGATGTGATCGGCGTCTTTTTGCTCGGTGCCAGTTCTGGTGTAGTGAGTCATAAATACCTTTATGGGCCGTTCGTGGTGAGCTTGTCGAACCACGGATGGAACATATTGAAAACATGACCCTTCGACAAGCTCAGGGTGAACGGTAAACACGCGACACGAGTTGCTTCCGACTCCCTATCGTCCGACCTTACCGGACCCGGTCCGGCTTCCGTCCGTGTTGAAGAACTCCGCCGTCCCGCCTTGCACCTTCCCGTACCCGACATGCTTGCCGCCGGCATCGTAAAACTCAATGGTCTGCGAGGGCGCACTACCGGGAGGGACCTGTTCAGGGTTCACATGCCACCGCCCTTCGGCCACGTCACGGAGCGCTTGATCGCGCCATTGCGCGAATCCACAGCCGGAGAGCAGGTAGACCAGGAACATCAACGCCACGAGGAGTCCCATGATCAGCCAGGCGCGGCCGTGACGGCGCGTCGGAATGGACGGCTCCCCTCCCTCCTGGGGCATGGACACATCCCGCCGATAGCCCAGGCCGGTTCCGGGGATGCCAACCTGAATTCGCGCCCGCTTGGGATTCACGGAGAGCTTCGCGCCTGGAGGGCCGACACTGAGCCCCAGGCCGGACTTAGACAGGTTCAGCGAGAGGAATTTCCCGAGCCGAAGCCGCTTACGAAACAAGAAGCCCATTCTCGCCCCCTTCACGGTTGTGGATAGGTTGCAGATTCACGTTTCAGCATGCTATGTTTTGCCGTGATCTGCAAGACTAAGTAAAGGGCTACTCCTTCTCAAAACCCTGGCTATCGAATTTCAGCGTGCGGCAATTCTCGGTCACAGTACGCACCACGTGGTCCGGTGCGCCGGACGGAATGTCCGCCTCGATCTCCAGGGTGACTTTCACATTCGCTCCCACAATTCCGGCGAGGTGGGCAACAACCTCGTCCGCAATGCGCCCGGCATCCCGTCCGACTCGCTTGGAGTCCAGAGTCGCAGCTCCATGGAAACGTGTCGGGGCCGACGGTGTCGCGGGTGGCTGCGTGTCTCCGCCTGTCGTGCCGGTTGTCGGGGCGGTTCCGCCTCCCGGTCCGCCGGTTGGAAGTATCGTTCCCCCTCCTGGCGTCGGCGCTTCAGCGGCAAGCTGACGTTGTGCAGGCTCCGGCTTCACGAGTAGGCCGATGGGATTGTCGCCGTCAATCCAGAGTTGACGACCGGCCTGAAGACCTCGATACCGGCCGGCCGTTTCGTCGAAGCTCTCGGCGTAGGCAAACGAGTCCTGCGACCAGGTCAGAAGCCCAAGACCTCCACGAACCGCTTCGACAAGGACGCCGGTGTCCCGCAGTCTGGGCAGGTACAGGTAGCGGGCAAAGTCCTCGGTAAGTTGCTGGATCGACACATGATCGTCCCTCCACAAGGGGACCTGATCGAGTTCCAGCCGCAGTCGGCTGGCGGCGAGCCCCGATATAAGGAGTTCGTCATTGCGGAGTTTCTTGCTGGCGCGCACGGCCAGCGCGTCCTGTCCGGTGAGGCGAAACGCCTGCCATTCGACGTTGGTGTGCGGGTTCGCTTGTGTAGGAACGATGAGCCACTGGTACGTCTCCGACAGACGGGCAGCGACGGCACTATGGGCGCTCTCTTTCCGGGACACGGCCTGCTTGGTCTGATGCGGATCGAGGTTCAGAGTCTCAGCTTCATCCACGATGGAACACCACGCCAGGTACTGGCGGACGGCCTCGTCCAGGTCTTGAAGTCGGGTCTTGTCCGCCGCCAGGAAAACCAACGTGTTCCGGTAGATTCGCGGGGCCATCCCACGATTCTGTAAGAACTCATGGGCGGCGGCAAGCGCCGGGCTGGCCGTATCCTTGGCATGAGGGTGCTCGATCCCGAACACCACCAGCCGCGCGTCCTTGTCATCCGCCACATCGCTCGATGTTCGCGCCAGGGGGTGAACCCGGCTAAAGTCACCTTTCTTCTGGAGGTCGTTCCGCACCCAGCGCCCGACCTCGCCCGCTACGGCATCAGGATCACCTTTCAGTTGCTCGGCCCGGTCGTCGGCCAACTTCGTCACCGTCGGCTGGGTCGAGTACCAGTAGCGGACCGAATCTTGATAAAGGAACGTCGCCGCCGCGCTTAACCGTCGCAGCGCGTCGCCGAAGATCGCGGACGCTTCGCCGGGCATCACGCACCCGAGCTTAATCCGCCGGTCGTCTATGCCCTTGTTCGTCGCCTTGGCCGTGGGGGCGGAGCCGAGATAAATCGTCCGCGCTACCCGTCGGCATGCGGAATACTTGCCGAGATTCGGGGCCTCGCCGTCGACGCGCAACGGCAGCGAATTGGGGCCGTCCACGTCCTTTTCGATGACCGGAACCCAGTTGTCCGATAGGTAGCGAGACGTCAGTTCAGGCAGGACGCGATGATCGTCAATGGGGATGCTTGACGGTAGAATCAGTGGAGAGCGGTCGCCGCGCTCCCAGAGCGCATGGATCACCGATGCCATGAGTCGCAGGACACCGCGTGTTCTTTGGAACTTCGCCAAGGATGACCAGTCGCTGTACAGACGGTCGAACACCTCGGGATGAATGGGATATGCGGCTTTGAGGCGCGCCTCATACTCGGTCTCGTGACATTCCAGCGGAAACTCCTGTGACTGTGTCCGATAGAGGTCAAAGAACGCCTTAGCCACAAGATCTCGCGCGACAAACTGTTCGCGATCCACCAAGGGTTCAAACAAACGCCGACGCACAATTTCAAATCCTTCTTCCGCGCTGGCAGGCCGCCACGACGACTCCACGCGACCGACCGCATTGTGGAGTCGGTCCAGCGCAGTACGACCACGCTCGCCGCCGACCTCGATATCTTCCGTCTGAGTGTGTGGTGAGCCTCCTGTGTCGGACGCCGGAAGACTGATAACAAGCAAACACCATTTGGCGGCTTTTGCTGACTCGGTCAGCGCCTGGGCAAAAGTAAAGTGGGTCTCGAAGCTGCCACCTGGAAGATCGCCCTGGTCGTGCAGTTGTCGCGCATAGGCCACCCACTCGTCAATCAGGATCAGGCAGGGCGCGTACTCGTTGAACAGCACCCGCATCACATCGCCGGGGCTGGTCGCCCTCTCGTCATCCGCCGCTACCCGCTGAAACGCCCGCTTCGCCTCTTTGACCCCGCCGCGCGCGAAGCCGAGTTGCCAGGCCATCTCCCCCCATAAGGTGTGGACCACCGTGCCGTCCGGTTTCGTCACCGGATTACCGGGGGAAATCTTGTTGCCCACCAGCACCACGCGGTTGACCTTCGGCAGATCTTCCACGTCGGCGGTCTTGAGGATACCGTCCACTCCGAGCAGGTCGCTATGCGGCGTGCCGGAGAACATGTGGTACAGCGCCAGCATCGAGTGCGTCTTGCCGCCGCCGAAATTGGTCTGGAGCTGGACGACCGGATCGCCCCCCGTACCGGTCAACCGTTGTGCGGCCCCGGCGAGTAGCCCGGTCAGGCTTTCGGTCAGGTACGTGCGCCGGAAGAACTCGATCGGCTTCCGGTATTCGTCGGAACCCTCGCCAAGATGAACCTGCCACAGGTCGGCGGCGAACTCGGCCTGCTGGTACTTGCCGCTCGCCACATCCTTGTGCGGGTGGACAACCTCCCGCCACGGTTTGAGTCTCGCCTGCGCCTGGGTTTCGATGGTCGTCCCGGCCGCTTTGCGCCTCTCCGTGCGGACCTGCTCGTCAAAGCGGACCCGGAGCAGTTCCATCTTCATCTTCTCAACGTCGTTCGCTTCCGGCGCGGACACGGCGGTCAGCAGTCGGGCCGCGCTGTCCAGGGCGCGATAGGCGTCGTCCGTGCTGAATGGCCGTTGATGCGCCCAGCGGTTGCGCACCTCGCGGAGTTCGCTGACAAGTGTCCGCTCCGCTTGGCCCAGGGTCTTACGAAAGACGCTGTTCCACTGATTCCACATCGTGACGAGGATGGCGGCGGCGTCCCACTGCGGCTTGTCCGGCGTGCCCAGCAGTTGAAGCTGAGAATCCGCCAGCGATCGCTTGGTCTCCGCGAACCAGTCGGGAACGTCGGTCGTTTTGAGTTCCCGCTCGACGAACGGACAAAGCCCTGCCGTCAGGAGTTCCAACATCTTGCCGACACGTTCATGGTTGGTAATCGCCATTGCTACCTCTCAATTCCAAGCATGTAGTGAGTGCAGCTCGCGCATATTCAAAGTGCGCTGGGTGTCTAAGTGTCAATAAGTTGCCCCATTTTCAAGCTCATATGGATGTCGGCAGTTTGCGTCTTTCGCAGGTCACAGCGTGGCCCCTTTGGCGCGTTTCTGACCCCTTGGACCAGCCTTGGCGTGCTCCGAATCTGGCCCCTTTGGCCCCTTTGTGGCCCCTTTGCCCATGGAGTAGAAAGTTCCCTTTCCTGTAGTTCCCACTCGCCTCAGAATTCCCTTGCGAACGAGTTCCGAAAGCTCGCGATGAGCCGTGCGCTTGGACACTCCAACTCGATCCTGGACCTCAGTATTCGCTACGCGCCCGGACGCCTTCACAATCGCCACAACTTGCCTCTGTCGCGCTGTCAGGCCGAGTTTCTCTAACACTTCCTCCGTCAACCAGTCCCGCCAGACCACCGTGACGAACCGCTCGCCGTCGCTCCGAAACTCCGGCTCCGGCAGGCCCGCCTCCGCGCAGAGCCGGATCATGTCCAGCGTTCCTGTCCCCGCACGTTCGATATAGTGCGCCAGAAAAAGCGGCTCGCAGATCAGGCGGTTGCGCGGCACCGACGGATGAGGATCTCGAAGCTGATCCAGTGTCAAGTCCTCCGGCAAGCTACCCGGATTCCAGACCTCGATCCGATCGGCGAAGACCATCGCCTGAACCCCGGACTTCGACGCGTAGTTGCGGTGAGCTACCGCGTTGACGACGGCTTCGCGTACCACGCGGAACGGCACCTCATAACTCACGTTGCCGGCGACAGTTCTCTCGCTCGGTGTCACGGTTCGCCGAATCCGATCCATGACGAAGTCCACCGCCTTGTCCACCACCTCGAACAACGACCCGCGATAGACCTGCTGGCTTGGGATGGGCTTGGCGATCTCCATGCCGTGAAAATGCAGACACGTTGCTTCTGCGGAATGGATGAAACGCTCCGGCGTATCGCAGAAAAGCAGGATAGCCCCGCGTGTCGGCTTTCCCTTGGTGAGCAGATTGAGATGTGCCAGCGCTTCCTTGGGCGAGGTGGCGGGCGCGAGCGCATAATCCCGCTCCGTTCGCGCCTTCTCGATAAACCACCGTACCTTGCGCGGCGAGATGTCGCGCATCGTCGCGCCCTCGCACGGCGCGGCATCGAAATCCTTCGCGGCAACGAATCCGCGCTCTTGAAGATACTGAATCAAACTTCCGTACAACAGCCGCAACAGTTCCGGAGTATCCTCGAAACGCCGCCGCACCAACTCATCGCCAGTCCTGCGGATCAGCGCCGCCATCTTCGGCTCGCGCCGGGAATCGTCCCGCCCCTTCACCAGGATCAGCTGTCGCTTGCGCAGTCGGCTGGCCAGCATGAACTCCTGTTCGGTCGCCGACACCCCGTCCGCGCCCGGTCTGCCATACGTGTTCCCAAAGAGGCCCAGATAGATCGGACTGGCCTTGACTTGTTCCAGATACACATCATCAGCCCGCCGATCAGTCGGCGGAAGGTCCTCAAACAGGAATACGCGGAAGAACTGACGAAGTAGGTCATTTCCATGCACGAAATCGCGTACAGCCACACGCTCCGCCGCCAACTCCTTCTGCGCGCTGTTGAGAAATATCTGCTCCATGCTCATAGAAGCTCGCCCTGTTCCGCTCGTGGCTTGTCGCCTTCGCGGGCAAGGCGAGTGATCTCAGGCCAGCTCTGGACGAGGCTGTTGTAGGAAAGCGCCTCTGCCGCGCGCTTCTTGCGCTCACACAAGGTGTAGAGCCGATAGGCCAGCTCGCGGGCGACCTCGGCCTTTGCGCCGAGCTTGGCGACGAGCGCTGCCGTCGCGCCTTCGCCGCCGGCTTCGAGCGATCGGATTAATTGATGCACCATCTCCCATGCCGTGAGTCGCAGATCGGTCGTCGGGTCCCTGCCTGCGCCGTGCTTGGCGCGGCAGGCAGGCCAGTTGGCGGGCAGTTCGTCGGGCTTCAGTAACCGCACCTTGCCGCGACTCGACGCCAGGATGCCCGCCTCGACCATACCGGCCACGCTGGTATTCTTGGCCTTGGAGAGGGTCTCGGCTACACCGTACTCGCCCTCGGCGAAGCCCGACTGTTCAAACCACGCCAGCGCCCAGCGGCTGTCGGCGTCGAAGTCGCCCTCCTGCTCGGCCAGCGCCTCGTCGAGGGTCTGGTTGATGAGCGCCAGCGCCTCACGCACCGAGAGCGTCTTGCCTTCGGCGTCGAGCACCTTGGCGTAGCGCGTGTAGACCGCCATGCCCGGGCCGATGGCCGCCTGCGCCAGGTCCACCGGGGCGATGTTGCCCCGCTGCAGGTGCGTGAGCGCCTTGGGCAGCTCGGCCTTGAGCACGGTGATGAACTCGCGTCGCGTCGCGGTAGGCGCATTAGCCACGCGCGGGCGGCAGACGAGAATGATGCTGGAGGCGAGGGCGTTTCGTTTGGTCTTCAAGTTGCCGGTGTACTCCGTGCGCATCGGCCAGGTACCGCTGATGCCGAAGCCAGCGCGGATCACTGCTTCCAGGAAGGTATCCCAGCCAGTACTTGCGGTGCCTTCCTCGACATCAGTCTCGGCCTGCCGGAAGGCGTAATAGATGGTGACAGGGAAGGCCGGATGCGACAGTTCGGCCAGACGGTGCATCACTTGCGTCATGCCGCTGAGGAAGAACGCCTCGGCGCCGGCCTTGTCATCGTGGCGGTACGCGAAGGCAACCAGTTCCTCGGCTTTCGGCGCGACGAGAGTTGCAAAGAGACTTGGGAACACCGATTTCAGCGACCGACGTAGCCACACATAGAAGAAATCTGAGAGGTCCGCGTACGGGACGTTGTCGAAGTAGGGTGGATCGGTGGAGACAACCTTATCAGCGCTTATGGCCTGAGTTGCAGCGTCTGCTTGTAGCCCCAATCCATGCTGCCCTACACCAAGCGCTTGAATCATTTCCGCTGCCTGTTCCACGCCAAGCAGGATGTTGCCTGTCGAACCACTCAGGGGATTGGCCTCCGCATAGTCAAAGACCATCGGAATGGCTTGCCGCCCGAATGTGGAGACGATCCCGTCCCGAGTGATGTGCCACGCACAAACTGATGACCCGTAGTTGGCGCCCTTGTCGACTGCGAACGCGAGGTACACTCCGACAGCATTGGCGTACGCCGTGGCTCCAGTGCCGCCGGCGTCTAGGAGCTTGTCCTCTGCGCGCAAGGCGGCGGCAAGGGCGTCACGCTTCACCCGCTCGCGCGCTTCCTGGACCAGGTCGGAGAAGGTCGTCAGCGCCACGATCTGGCGATCGGTGAAGAGCTGGTCGAAACGATCCATGCCGTAGGGCTTCACGCCGAGGTACTGAGTGCTTCCTGAAATCGTGACCTCCGGCCTCCACTCCGCCTTCGCTTGGCGCGCGACGGCTTCCATCGCATCGGTGGGCGGTAGATAGACTCTGCCGCGCACGCCTTCGGCGACGATGGCCATCAGCCGCGCGCCCATGCACCCGGCCTTACCCTCGGCCTTGATGTAGTTACCTTCGATCGGCGTCCCCGACATCAGGCAGCGGAAGTTCGCGCCACGCGAAAGCTTGGTGCCGTTCTTCGCCTTCTCCGCATCCTTCGGCTTGCCCACCTTCACCGTGAAGCGGTAGCCGCCGCCCTCGATCACCGGCTCGACGTACGCCTCCTTGCCCGCCTTGGTGGAGAGCATGAAGGTCGAGGCGAGCGGCACGTCCACCTGCGCGAAGGCCGGGTTCGGGCTCTTCACCGTGCGCGCCCAGACCCAAGCGATCACGGTGAGTTCTTTTCCAGCGTAGGGGATCAGGTCTGGCCGCTCGGCGAAGAAATCCCCCCCATCCCCCCTTTGCGAAAGAGGGGAACGAGGGGGGATTTTGACCTTCGGGTAGAGGTGGCCGATGCGCTTCTCGGCCTCGTCGCGCATCCACTGGCCATAGTAGCGCACGTCCTCGGCGAGGCCCTGCGCGCCGCGCCACTCGCGCGCGAGCAGCGTCTTCTCCTTACGCGCCTCGGGGTTCACCGGCGGCTTCCCTGCGAACTTCGGCGGGATCTCGATCATCGCCTTGTTGATCAGCACCGCCACCGGGTTCAGGTCACTAGCGTACGCCTCCAGGCCAAGCCGCTGCGCCTCTAGCGGCAGCGCCCCGCCGCCGGCGAAGGGGTCGTGGAAGGCGGGCAGCTTCTTGCGGTCGAACAGCTCCTTCGACCGCGGATGGTCGGCGTTTTCCGCGCAGGCGCGCCGCCAGCTCGACCAGATCTCGTCGCGCGCCGCCTGCAGCACCTTTTCGTTGGTGGTGTTTTCCCACAGCACCAGGCTCTCGATGATGCGAAAGAGCCGCTGGCGCTCGATGTCGGCCAGCATCTCGTCCAGCGTTGGCTCCGGTCCGGGCTCCGGCACGGCGAG
>JAGWQH010000024.1 GCA_028870115.1 Candidatus Methylomirabilota bacterium | reverse complement strand
GCCGATGCTCCGGCTCTCGCGCGCCAGACCGTGGCAGGCGACCTTCCTCGCACATCTCTCGCGCCTGCTCCCGAAGGACGCCAACTGCAATGCAGTTCCGGTGACAGAGGCTAAGATATGAGTTCAACTGCAATATTCCGGATTATGGCGCACAGAAGGTGGTGTGGGCTTGGGCTGACAAGCTCACAGAGCTCGAGCCGGCCTTTGAGACGCAGCAGGGGTCGCTCCAGCAGTTGCAGCGGGAGATGCAGCGGCTGCGGCCGATGAAGATGCGCGTTCCGGCACCCTCGGCCTAAACTGGTATGTCAACCCGAGCGTCCGGTTGCGGGTGAACTATCTCCTCACCGATGTCCGGCCGGGACGGAATACCATTGGCGTGAGCAATAGTACGCACGGCGAGCTGGTTCACGAGGGGATTGCTGAGGTGCAGATCTAGTTCTAAATCGACAAACGGCTATCGAGACCGACAATGACGACCGGCTCAATGACACCAACATAACAATCAATGGAGCCAGCGGAACGGTCTGGCCCGTCAATCCGAATGCGGCGCAAAAGACGCCGAGACCGGCTCGGCCATGAAGCTATGCCTGCAGAAGGCCATGTTGCATCTCCTGCCGTCAGAGGCGAAGGCAATGAATCGGCGAGAGACCACCCTCAGAGGAGGATTACTCTTTGGTGAGGGCTCACGGTATCCGGAGTATTGACAGGCGCTTCACGTCATAAAGGCGCAAGAGTTGAGAGTATTCGATTACTTCTCGATGGCCTGCTGCCTCCGTACCAGATAGGCGTTCCGCACCGCGCTGTACAGGTCAACGGTCGACTCTTCAACGCTCTCGTACATTTCCAGGTTCTGTGACCGGGTATTGACGGCCTCCCCACCCCATTTGCCGAACGTAGACGCCAGCGGGGCTACGAAACTCATCGGATCCATGACAACGTCTGCTGCAAGCCCAACCCCGTCGCGCGCCGTCAGCGGGGGCAAGAACGGCAAGACGACATAGGGACCTGGACCTACCCCCCATTTACCCAGTGTTTGGCCGGTGTCCGCATCGCTCTTTTCAAGCCCTGAGGCCTTCGCCACATCGAAGAACCCTGCGACGCCAAAGATGGTATTGAACAGGAAGCGAAACACCTCGTTGCTGGCCCGCTTGAATTTGCCCTGGAGCGCATTGTTGATCACCCGCCTCGGTACGGCTATGTTGTCAAACGCATTGCTGAAGCCCTGCTGCACCTCAGTAGGTAGGACCTTGTCCCAGGCGGTGGCCACGGGTTTCAGGACATACCGATCAACCATATCGTGGTTAAAGTTGAACATCTTCTCGTTATACGGCTCCCAGGGGTCGTACTCCTCAACCTGCTCCTTCTCCAGCGATACCGCGCCTTCCATCTGTCGGGTAGCGCCTTCATCGGTCGATTGCGGATCCGCCGCCATGACGCTCGACGCACCCATCAAGCCTGCAATTGTCACAGCAACGGCCAATGCACCAATCCACGGCAATGATTTCCTGGCCCTGTGTCCCACCCTCTCGCTCCTTTCCTTGGTCAAAGCCGATGTTTGGAATCGCTTATCGACGCCCCTTCCCCATTCCCTAAAAGGTCTATCATCTTTACCATGAATTTTCTTTCTTGTCGCGCAAAATATGCAACCCGACTTTCATCCGAAAACCTTTCTTGCTGAAATCTTAGATAGGTTACTATCTGTAGCTGATCCGATAAATGACACCTGCTTGATCATCCGACACCAGCATCGCCCCATCCGGCATGACCAGCAGGTCCACAGGGCGTCCCCAGGCGTGACCGTCTTGCAACCAGCCCTCGGCAAACACCTCATACGTCAGCGCGCGCCGGTCAGCAACCCGCGCCAGCATGACACGATACCCGATCGGCGCGCTCCGGTTCCACGATCCGTGTTCCGCAATGAAAATATGATTCCGAAACTCTTCCGGAAACATCGTCCCTGTGTAAAAGCGCATACCGAGCGCCGCCACGTGCGGCCCGAGTTCCATCGCCGGCGGGGTGAACTCCTCACACCTCCGCTGCTTCCCGAACCCGGGATCGGAAATAGTTCGCCCATGGCAATAGGGAAAGCCGAAATGCAGTCCCGGACGTGGCGCAACATTCAGCTCGTCCGGCGGCAGATCGTCACCCATCCAATCTCGTCCGTTGTCCGTAAACCAGAGCTCATGCGTCTTCGGATGCCAATCGAACCCGACCGTATTGCGGACGCCCCGCGCGAAGATCTCCAATTGGGTCCCGTCCGGCTTCATGCGCGTGATCGATGCGTAGCGCGCATCTTCGCGCTCGCAGACATTACATGGCGCGCCGACTGGAACATACAACCAACCGTCGGGACCGAAGCGTATGAACTTCCAGCCATGATGGCGATCCCGGGGAAAGCCGTCGTACACCACTACCGGCGCAGGCGGGTCCTTCAGGTGACTCTCGATATCATCGTACCGCAGGATCCGGTTTATCTCGGCCACGTAGAGCGCCCCGTTGTGGAATGCGACGCCATTCGGCATATTCAGGCCCCGCAGGAGCGTGACAACCTCGTCCGCCTTCTGATCCTGGTTGCGATCCAGGACGGCATAGACATTCCCCGCCGTGCGAGTGCCGACAAACAGCGTACCGTTCGGGCCGAGGGCCATTGACCGGGCATCGGGGAGATGGCTCGCATATACGCTGATCCCAAACCGGGGCGGCAGGTGGATCTGATGCAGCGGTAACTCCTGCGCGCCGTTTACGCTGCCGCAAGACACCGATCCTGTCAGCAACACGAGTAAGGACAGACCGCGTCGAAAGCCGCGCATCAGGGGATCAGCAATAGTTTCCCTGTAGACTGGCGCGCTTCAAGACGGCGATGGGCGAGTGCGGCCTCGGCAAGCGGGAAGGTCGCGTCGATCCGTACGGTAAGCGTCCCGGCTATGATCCAGTCGAACAGGTCCCCTGCCCGCTTCAGCAGTTCCGTCCGGTCAAGCGTGTAGTGCATCAGGTTGGGACGGGTCAGATAGACTGAACCCTTGGCGCTGAGCACCTGGGGGTTCAGCGACGGCACTGGCCCGCTGGACTGGCCGTAGAGGACCATGCAGCCGCGAGGTCTGAGGCAGTTCAGGCTTTTATCGAAGGTGGTCTGTCCGACCGAGTCGTAGACCACGTGCACGCCCTTACCGTCTGTCAGGCGCTTGGTCTCCGCCTCGAAGTCAGTCTGCGTGTAGAGGATGACCTCATCGGCGCCGGCCTCCTTCGCCAGACGCGCCTTCTTCTCGGTTGAGACGGTCCCGATGACATGAGCGCCACGTCGCTTGGCTATCTGGACCAGGAGCAGACCCACGCCGCCCGCCGCCGCGTGAATCAGCGCGCTGTCGCCTCGCTGCAGCGGATAGGTGCTGTGGCTCAGATAGTGCGCGGTCAGTCCTTGCAGCATCACCGCTGCGGCCTGCCGCGTCTCTACTGCGTCCGGAATCGGCACCAGCCTTCGCGCCGGGATGATTGCATACTCCGCGTAGGCGCCCACCTGCATGGCGTAGCCGACACGGGTTCCCGGCGTGAGTTCCGATACGCCAGGGCCGACTGCATCGACAACGCCCGCCGCCTCCCTGCCCGGGATCACCGGCAGCGGGTCAGGGTATTGGCCCTTCCGCTGGTAGATATCGATAAAGTTGATCCCGACCGCGTCGATCTTAACCCGCGCTTCGCCAGCGCCGGGTTCGGGGAGCGCCACCTCCTCACAGCGGAGCACGTCAGGATCGCCATACTCATGTATGCGAATCGCGCGCATACGCTACCTCCTGTCCTACGTGTGTCGCTTCTCCGAAGCAAGCCACCCACCGACACAAGTCACACCTCATACACACACTAACTCCTGTTACATCGTCATTGCGAGCGACTGAAAGGAGCGTGGCAATCTCGCCGTGCGTGAGATCGCTTCGATCGCTTCGCTCCCTCGCGATGACACATGACTTTCTGCGTTTGCATTAGTAAGTAACCGATCGGTCGTACTCTACCAGCAGTTGGGCGTACCGTTTGATATCGATCTTCTGAACGACCGACACACGCTTGAGGTCTTCATCCAAGACCCCACGGGTCTGGGCTCACCCCCCTCAGAGGTAAATCGGGATCTGATGGTCCACGGCGAACTGGAACAGTTCGTCGAGCGGCGGGAGTCCGTAGGGCTTGACGTGCTGCCGCAACTCCGACTTGATCAGAACCGTGGCATCGAGCGCCAACACAATGCCGACGTCGATGCCAGACTCCTTCGCGCCCTTCGCCACAAAGAACGGCATCGTCGCCCGCGTAGAGTTGTCATACCCGTAAGTCGCGGTGATCAGTAATCTCGCCATCGCTCTCTCCATTCTGTCTTTTAGTCACCAGACCCCTTCCGACTCACAGGTCAAGTCGCGGGGTCGCTTCCCACTCCTGGACCGCGCTGTTCCACTTGCAAAATCCACATGAGGATGAGCCGGCTGGCGCAGGGCCGCGAAGGACCACCACGGCGTCCTTGATGAGCGCTTCGGCGGCTGCGGGGTCAGTTGCCACCTCATGGACGTCGACTTGGAACCGAATGAGGCCGTATTCCTTCACTTTCACGGGATGATAGTAGATCAGATATGCGAGGCGTTTGGTCTTGTGGCCGTTGCCTTCCAGCAACAGCGTGTAGAGGTTCATCTGGTCCTGGTAAAATACGTGGGTGTCGGCTTTCGGGGCATACCCCCGGGTCTTGTAGTCCAGCGGATAGTAGAAGCCGGCCTCATCCACCAGGCACTCGTCCAGCGCCCCCATCACCTCAACGTCAGCCCAGACCGTGGCAGAGCGGATCCCGCGTCTCCAGTCACGCCAACGATCCATAGTCTGCGCATCCGATAGCAGTCTTCCCGGAAGCTTGCCTTTCACTTCAGGAGGCAGCTCATCCCGGTCCCTGAACTGATCAAAGTATCGCTTGAACTGAAGGTCCAGCCCGCCAGGGAGACTCGGAAAGATCGTTTCCGGGCGCCTGATTCCGGCGTTGATCTCCAGCCAGAAGCAACGGGGACACTCGGTATACAATCCCAGGCGGTTATTGGATAAGGTGAGGCGCTTCACGCGCCCTACCCCTCCAGCAACTGGTATTTTCCTGGAGCCAACGACTCTTCCGGAACCAGAACGATCTCCCCGCCATAGGTCTGTTGGAGCGCTTCGATCACTTCGCCGTCCTCCGCCTGGAACCAGCCGATCAGGTCGGGGTGGGCCCGGATCCGGACCAGCGGGATCCGCTTGCTGAACAGCCGCCACTCTACCTCTCGAAGGACTTGATGGGCGATGGAGGGGGTTGAACGGATGTAGCCAAGACCGCCACACTCTGGACAGGACGCGCTCAGGGCCTTATTCAATCCTTGACGGACCCGCTTCCGTGTCATCTCAACCAGGCCCAGTTCCGACAGAAGCGATACATTGGTCGGCGAGCGATCGGGCTTCAGCGCCTCCTTCAGGTCCTGCAGCACCCGATCCCGACTCTCCTGGCGAGCCATATCGATGAAGTCGATGATAATGATCCCACCCAAGTCTCGCAGGCGCACCTGGCGCGCGATCTCCCGGGCCGCCTCCAGGTTAGTCTTGAGAATCGTCTCTTCAAAATCATGCTTGCCGACATACTTACCGGTGTTGACATCGATGGAGACGAGCGCCTCGGTCTCCTCCAACACGATATAGCCCCCCGATTTGAGCCACGCCTTGTGTCGTAGCGCCTTCTCGACCTCCCGTTCAATACCGAACGATTTGAAGATCGGCTCGTCCTCGGTGTACAGAAACAGATGCGATTTCAGCTCGGGATGCAGCGACTCGGCATACTCCAGACACCGCTCGTACTCGGTCGGACTGTCCACCACCAGGCGAACCACTTCCTTCGTGAAGAGGTCGCGGAAGATCCGGAAGATCAGGTCCAGGTCTTTCTGGACCAATGCCGGGGCGGTGAGTGTTTCAGCCTTACTCTTGATCTTTTTCCAGAGGGATCGGAGAAACTCGAGATCGGCCTCGATCTCCGCTCTCTCCTTGCCGATTCCGGCGGTCCTAACGATGACCCCCTCCCGCTCCGGGTTGATCTCTTCGATGATCGCCTTCAACCGAGATCGTTCTGCCTCGTTCTCAATCTTCCGCGAGACCCCGACGTGCTGCTCGGTGGGCATGTAGACCAGATAGCGTCCGGGCAGCGTGATGTGCGAAGTGATGCGAGCGCCCTTGGTCCCAAGCGGCTCTCGGGCCACCTGCGCGACAATCTCCTGCCCCTCCTTGAGCAACTCCTCGATGCTGGCCTGCGGGCGGCGACCTCGAGAGAAGCTGGGCCTCGGCTCCTCGGAGACAGGTTCGGCAGGCTCGCCCTCCTCCCCGATGGTCAGTAACTGCTCATACTCTTCCACATCCTCGAAGATGTCCCGGACGTACAGAAAAGCGTCCTTTGCCAGACCTAAATCGACGAAGGCTGCCTGCATTCCTGGAAGAATCTTCAGCACGCGCCCTTTGTAGATGTTGCCGGCGATGCTCTTATTCTTCGAGTCGTCGATTAGCAACTCAACCAGAACGCCGTCCTCCAGGACGGCCACCCGGGTTTCCACGATCGAAGAGTTGACGATAATCTCGCGTTTCATTGGTCGCCGTCCAGGATCAGGGCTGTTCTCGCCACGCGCAGCTTCGCGTCCCACCGCTCGTACTCTCCATGAAGCGTCTCTTGCAGCAAGCTGGTCATAATCGCCTGTGGCCGCACGCCAATGCCCTGTCCTGTCCTCAAACGAAGGTCCCAACAGAGCGTCCCTTCCTCCTGCCGCTCGGCCGTCAACCCCAGGATCTGCGGACGGGCATCGACCTCTCTCCGCCCCTCCTTCCGCTCCACGGTCACTGGAATGCCGGGCCGGTCCAGCCACTCGTCGCACAGCGCCTGAGTGCCGAGCCGCTCGCCGATCTGTTCCGCCAAGCCGTTCAGCGGCAATGAGACGCGATAGACGGTCTCCCGCACCAACGCCGTCAGCGATGGCGCCGTCAACGGGACTTCCCACGCCCGAAGCCATTGAAGTTCGGCAGCGAGGCAACGGTTGACCTGCGCCACCAACTCCTCAGGGGCCATGGCCGCACGAAGTTCGATGTCCGCCAACTCCTGCCGCCCCTCGACCCCCACAGGCAGCGCGAGCGCGAGCGACAACTTCGGCTGAGGGTTGAACCCCTGCGAGTACGCCACGGCGATGCCGGCCCGCCGCAGCGCCCGGCTCAGCGCCCTCATCAACTCCAGGTGCGAGAGAAACCGGAGCACACCAATCTTCTGAAAAATAAACCGGATGCGCTGTACGGGCGCTTCGCTTTGGGGGTTGGGGGTTGGGGGTTGGGGGTTTGGTTCGGCAGCAGGACTAACGCACTCTGGCTCCAAAATCCCCCCGTGGGGGGATTTTGCACTTCGGACGTCCATTCCGACCTGCGCCGCCCAGGTCGGCCAGTTGGGCATGCAGATCTCGCCGCAGGCGGTGCAGGTGGATGTATGGCAATCGGGCGTCCCGCGAACCTCCATGGCCTTCTTGTACTCCCGCTGCAGGAACGACTTGTCGACCCCGGAGTCGATATGATCCCACGGCATCGGCTCATCCACGTTACGCGGTCGATTCGCAAATACCTTCGGATCGATCCCCGTCTCGTCAAAGGCCTGCATCCACCGGTCAAACTTCAGATGTTCGGTCCAGCCGTCAAGCCGGCACCCCAGCTCATAGCCACGCTGAATGACGCGTCCAAGCGAACGGTCGCCCAGTGAGAAGACCGCCTCCAGAAACGAGGACTGGACGTTATGCCACTTATACGAGACCCTGATCTCCCGCAGCTTTCGTCTCAGGTAGTCCTGCTTGTCCTTGAGCATCTCCATCGGTTCCTGGGCGCACCACTGGAAGGGCGTATGCGGCTTCGGGACGAACGAGGAGGTGCTGACCGTCAATCCAAAGCCTCTTGCCGACTCGGCCCGCGCGATCCGCGCCGATTCCCGCGTGATGCGTACGATCTCGTCCAGGTCCTCCTGCGTCTCCGTCGGCAGTCCGATGATAAAGTAAAACTTAACCGACTCCCACCCTGACCTGGCGGCGTTCCGAACGGCCGTATAGATCTGCTCCTCATCGAATCCTTCCTTGTTGATCACCTTTCGAAGCCGCGCGCTGCCGGCCTCCGGCGCGATGGTGAAGCCGGTCTTCCGAACCCGACTGATCTCCTCAGCCACCTGCGGAAACCGATTCAGGGTTTCAACCCGAAGGGAGGGAAGCGACAGCGAGATCTTGTCCGGCAGGAGCTGATCCATCAGTGAAGGCACCACATCGGGCAGGACCGTCAGATCGGCGATGCTCAACGACGCGAGCGAGACCTCTTCGTATCCTGTTTCCCGGACCGCCTGTAAGGCCAATTGCTGAATCTCCTCGCTCGATCGTTCCCGGAGCGGCCGATACAGATACCCCGCCTGGCAGAACCGGCACCCCTGGGTGCAGCCCCGCATCACCTCGATACTGACGCGGTCGTGGACGATCTCCATGAAAGGGACCGGAAAGGCGCCGTAGTCGATCCCGCTCAGATGGATCGCCGTCCGCTTGCGGATGGTCTCGCCCTGATGGAGCGCCGGGACGTAGCAGCCGGAAATCCCAGCCCATGCCTCAAGGAGCGCGTCACGCCGACCGCCCGAGGCCTTCCACGCGGCCGTCGCCTCGCAGACATCAAGGATGGCCTCCTCGCCGTCGCCCAGGACGAACAGGTCGATAAACTCCGCAATCGGCTCGGGATTGAATCCGACCGACCCGCCCGCGATCACAAACGGGTCGCCCTCCCGCCGGTCGCCGCTCTTCAGGGGGACGCCGCCCAGGTCCAGCATGTTCAGGATGGTGGTGTACGACAGTTCGTACTGCAGCGTGAAGCCGATCAGGTCGAAATCGGCCAGGCTGTAACCGGATTCAAGGGTACACAGGGGAATCCGCCGCTGCCGCAGCAGCGCGTCCGCATCGGTCCAGGGCGCATAGACCCGTTCGGCCATAAACTCCGGCCGCCGGTTGAGAATCTGGTACAGGATCTTCAGGCCGACATGGGACATGCCGATTTCGTAGGTATCGGGGAAGGCGAGCGCAACCCTGACGGGTGTCGTGGCTGGGTCTTTCTTGACGGCGTTCCACTCCATTCCGATATAGCGAGACGGCTTGCTGACCCCGGGAAGAATCTCGTCCGCTATCGCTTGTCGGAAGCTACGCACCAGTGCCTCTCCTTGTTCTCGTGCGACTCACATCGTCGGAAAGATCATACACGAAGGCCGTCTGAAAGGCAATCTTTAGGCAAAAGAGGCGGGTACATCAAGACGACAATCAACACGAAGGGTCGAATCCGCTGCGCTAGGACAGATCGGCCAGACCGGTGCGAAGCGCAAACCGGACCAGCGCGACGCGGTTACCGATGTTGAGCTTCTTGCGGATTCGCGCAGCGTGGTTCTCGACGGTCCGAACGGACAGTCCGAGGCTCTCAGCGATCTCCTTGTCGGATAAACCGAGCGCGATATGCTGGAGAATCTGCGCCTCGCGGGATGTCAGGCGCACGCCTAGTTTCCTCTCCACTAGCCCCTCGGCACGCTGGGCCGCCGGTTGATCGGTTATACGCTGATAGACGACCCCGAATGCCGCCATGCTCTCCTCGGACGTGCGGTAGTAGATCGCAAAGACGCAATTGCGCGGCAGCGTCTCCGAGCATCCGCTCACGCAGACCTTGACGTCGCCAAACGCCTCCGCCATGACCCCGCCAAAGAGTCCGGAGCCTAGCTCGCACAGATACGATCCGGATTCATCCCGCTCCGCAATCCGGCAGTCCAGCACGGTGACGCGAATCACGCCCCCCGACTCGACCGAGACCTCAAGCGTCCACCCGAACTGCTCCCCGATCTCCTTCAGACACTCGGCCCAGGTATAACCGGCGAGCCGTTCACCCCCGTTGCGCGTCAAAGAGTACTCGGACACCGCCTGCCGGCCCAACTGCGCCCCGACCTCCCGAACCATCGCTTGAAGCGCCGAAGGGGCGAGTTGCCTCTCGGCGGCTTGGATCAGCCCGATCAGCGCCTTCATCAGCAATGTCTGCCGAGGGATCGGTTGCTGGCCGCCCGTGTTACGACCACCACGCGCCACGCTACGCTCACCTGACCTATCTTTGCACCTGCCAAAGAAATATACAGCACCATATGACAAGATCTATGTTGGTTCGTAAACTACCACAATGTTGTAATATATGGCAATAACTGTCGGTACGCCAGCCTCAGTCTCCCAGAACAAAAGGGGGCGATGAGCAAACGGCCATTCCCCTTCAAGGATTTGAGCCGGTCAATCAGAATATACGCAACTCAGCGCGCGAGTACGTCCGCGACGGTCCTCAGCAGGACGTGGGAATCGAGGGGTTTGGTGAGGTAGGCGGCACAGCCGGTCTCGATCGCCTTGGCTTGCGCCTCCGGATGAGAATACGCGGTTGTGACGACGACCGGAATCTGGCGGGTCTCGTCATGCGCCTTGAGGTCGCGGATGAGCGAGAAGCCGTCGATATCGGGGAGTTGCAGGTCCATAAGAATGAGATCCGGCCGCTCACGCGTGACCCGTTCCAATAGGCCGACGCCATCCTCTGCCGACAGGACGGTATACCCCGCCGCGTCGAGAATCTCCTTCGCCAGCTCCCGGCCGAGCGGATTATCTTCCACGATCAGAATCACTGCCTGTGTCATCGCGCTCTTGGCTCCGAACTCGCGGCCGGCGCCATCGGAAGCCGCACCGTAAAACGGCTTCCCTGGCTTGGGCCGGCGGATGCGGCCGTGATCGTCCCCCCGTGCAGTTCGACCAACTGCCGGGTGAGCGCGAGGCCCAAGCCGCTCCCCTGGGACTGCTTGGTCGTCTCGAGCTGGCTGAAGCGCCCGAAGAGCTTGGGGAGATCCTCCGCCGCGATCCCAATCCCGGTGTCGGTCACGGCAATTTCGACGAACTCACACCCACCTCCTGCCTCCTGATGCCCGGCGTCTGACACAATCCGTACAGTGACCGTGATCCGACCGTCCTCTGGGGTGAACTTGACAGCATTCGACAACAGGTTGTAGACGATCTGCTTGAAGCGGATCGGGTCGGCGGTGAGGACGGCCGGCACCGTGTCGGTGTCCAGCGTCAGGGTAAGCCGTTTCGGGTCGGCTAGGGGGTGGATCTCTTGCAGCGCGGCGGTCAGCGCTTCAGAGAGGGCAAAGGGCTCGGGACGCAGGGTCAGTTTACCCGCCTCGACTTTGGACAGATCCAGTAGGTCGTTAATCAGGGTCAGCAGGTGGCGGCCGCTGGTGTGGATATGGTGCGCGTAGCGAGCCTGCTTAGCGGAGAGCGACCCAAAGGCCTGGTCGCGCAGCAGGTCGGAAAAACCGAGGATCGCGTTCAGGGGCGTCCGCAGTTCGTGGGACATGTTGGCCAGGAAGACAGACTTGTGGCGGGAGGCTTCCTCTGCCCGGCGAGTGGCCTCCTGGAGTTGCTGCGTCCGCTCATCGACCTGCTGCTGCAGCTCTACGGCGTGGCGCTTGACCTGAGCGTAGAGGTTGGCATTTTGGATGGCGAGCGCAAGCTGCTTCCCAATGAGGCCCACCAGATCCTCGTGGCCTTCTGAATACACACCCGGAGTCCGGCTGTCTATCACGAAGACTCCTACCGTCTCGCCCCCCGCGACAAGGGGCAGTATCAGGGTCGCGCGCACCCCCTCCTGCGCGACGAACGCTTCATCGGCAAAACCTTGCTCCCGCGTCAGGTCCCGGATCAGACGAGGGGTTTTGTGGGCGATGACCCACTCGACGGCGGTATCCGACCGCCGACGCCACACCTTTCGCTGATAGGCTTGCAGGGGCGACTCGGCGACCGAGAGCACTGCGACCAGCGACTCCCCATCCGGCACCACGACAGAGATCCGATGGTAGGGAAGGACCGCCTTGACCGCCTCGGCAAAGGCGGGATAGATCTCCTCAAGCTGCAGCGACCGCCCCAACACCGCGGACATCTCATTGATCCCGCGCTGATACAGTTCCGCCCGCATCAGCGACTTCGCCTGCCAGTAGATGCTCCCTGTCAACCCGAGGATACCGAACACCACGATGAGCGCCAGCCCGAACTCCGTGCCGAAGAGGTTCAGCCGTTCGCCCATGAGTCTCATCCAGCCGAGGAAAACCGAGAGCACGATCACGATGAGCATCAGGCGCCGCGCGGCGGAGGCAGCGGCAGTATCGCTCATTACGAAACTCACGATCCCATGCTGCGATCGAGCGAACAGGATGCCGACGGCAAGCACGAGGAACAGCAGGGCCGTGTGGGGAGCGACTGTTTCCCGAGGATAGACCTGATGCACCGCGGCCCCGCCGTAGAGGTACGCCACAAGGCTCAAGACAGCGGATGCGGCCGCCACAACCGCAAGGACCGGAGCGTACTGATAGCTGCGGCGTGTCTCGACTTCCAGCAGCAGAAGGGCGCTGCCGAGCAGAAGAAAGTTCAGCCCACTCACAAACGCCATCCGGCCCGACACATGATAAGGTTCAGTGATCTCTTGGAGATCTTTGGCCATCAGTTGGTCGATCCCCACATCCCACCCAAATAGATATTCGCTGAGCGTGAGCAGACCGACGAGGGCGACGATCGCTGCGCAGACCTGGGAGACTCCCCGCTTCCACCTACTGGTAAACTCTGCTTGCGACCACCAGAGAGAGAGGCCGATCAGAACGAAGGCGAGCGCCGTATTTGCCTTTATGGCGTGAAACCCTAGCATCGGGCTCTTGAGGGTAGCAACGTCAAGCCACCAGCCGACCAGGACCAGACCGCCGACTACGACCGCACCCGCGCTTGCAGCTTGTGGAATCCACCGCAATTGCGATGTGAGCTGACGAGTGTCGATTTGATCGCGCATGGCCTGCTGTCACACGTGTTTACTTGACATTCTATGCTCCCGTTATTATTTCTATAACATTTCTGAATCCAATGCAAGAGTACTACCACCTATAATGCGTATGCAATTACTTATTTATACGGCGCACCCATGCGTAGGAACGTTCCGAAAGACTGTGCGATGGCTTCAGTTTCGCCTCGCAAAGATGGCGGTAACAGGAGGGGTCGTGTGGGGTGATGGGAGAGGCGCGGGGTATATAGCAGGACTGCGCACGGAGCGGCTACAGCCCCCTCTGCGGCCTTATAGCTCGATCAGACGAGTGCGAAACGCAAATCGGACCAGCCCGGTACGGCTGCCGATGCGAAGTTTCTGGCGGATTCGCGCGGCATGGTTCTCGACGGTCCGAACGGATCGTTGAAGGGATGCGGCGATCTGCTTGTCGGAAAGACCCTGAGCAATGAGCCGGAGGACCTGCAACTCGCACGGCGTCAGACGCTCATCCAGGACGCCGTTCAGTGCTCTTTCCTTAAACAGGACCGACTTTTTTTCGATGTACGGATGGACGATGTCGGGTATCTCCGGATGCTCCTCGGACTCCCGGAGATAGATCGTAAAAGCGCAGTCGAGCGGCGGCGTCTCTGAACATGGGCCGACAGAGACCTTTGCATAACCGATCGTCTCCGCCACAACCCCGGCAAAGAGCCCTGCAGCAAGCTCGCACAGGTACCATCCGGATTCACGCGGCTCCGTGTACCGGCACTCCAGTATGGTAATACGCAGCACGTCAGCGGACTCCACCGCTACCTGAAGCTTCCACCCACACTGCTGCGCTACCGCCTTCAGGCATTGAACGCCGGTATGGCTGTCATACAGTCTTACTGTGCCATGCGTCAGCCGCCACTCGGACGCTGCGAGTCCGCCGTGCTCCGCCCCTACGCCGCGGACGATGTCTTGAAAAACCGAAGGGTGGATCTGTCTTGTGACTGCATGGATCACGCCCGCCAGCCCTCTGGTCAGTAGCGCCTGCGGACAAATCGATCGCTGGCTGTTCTTGCCGCGAACACTAGGCATCAGAATCACACGCTTCTTGCCGTCTCTCATTCTTGAACTCGTTCCAGCAGACCGACTCCCCCAAGAATCGCTCTTGCGATTGCACCGTGTGGAATGGATCGAATGGATCGAATCGAAGACACAAGCTGGCCCGAACTGGATGGAACAGTCATGGACCGCGTGCTATCTTGGGGGTTTGTATCTTCCAAATGCAAGCGTATAAGTACTTATAGCTTTTGAGTATTAGTATACTAGAGATAGGAATCTCCCACCACACGTCGCCTGACTCCCCTATTACCAGAAGCATCTGGAAGGGCGGAAGGTTCCAAGTACTTAACAGAACACTTTCACACGTCACCCATTCCCCCACTCTCTCATCCGGGCGCACGGCAACGTCAAATTGGCTTTCGCGACAAGTCTCACCGTGCGATAATGAAACGAATTCAAAGGAGGGCGCAACGATGAATTACAAGGGCTTACCGATCGGCGAAGGGGCGCCGGCCATCGTGAATACGGTTGTGGAGATCCCCTCGGGATCGAGCAATAAGTATGAGTACGACGTCAACCTGGGCGTATTCAAGCTGGACCGCGTGCTGTACTCGCCGGTGCATTATCCGGCCGACTACGGATTTATCCCGGGTACGCTCGGCCAGGACGGCGACCCGCTCGACATCCTGATCCTGATCTCGCGGCCCACATTCCCCGGTTGCCTGGTTGAAGCTCGCCCCGTCGGGATGCTGGACATGGTCGACGACAAGGGGATCGATGAAAAGATCCTGGCCGTAGCCCACAGAGACCCGCGTTATCAGCGGATTGATGACCTTGCCGACGTGGAGCCCCATGTATTAAAAGAGATCGAACACTTCTTTAACGTATACAAAGAACTGGAAGGGCGAACGACCCTGACATCCGGTTGGCTGGGTCGAGGCGCAGCCCATGAGCGCATCGACACCTACCGTGTCAGATAATCGGGGGGTTCGCCTGTTCGGCCTCAGCGGGAACGTGGTGGCTCTTGGGCTGGTCAGCATGCTGACCGATGTCAGCTCAGAGATGATCTATCCGCTGTTGCCGCTGTTTCTGACCAGCGTGCTGGGGGCAGGCCAGACCTTTGTTGGACTCGTAGAGGGGATCGCCGAGAGCGCGGCCAGCCTGACCAAGCTGTTGTCAGGGTGGCTGTCTGACCGGCTTGGACGGCGCAAGGGGCTGGTGGTCGCCGGGTATACCCTGTCCACCGTAAGTCGCCCGTTCGTCGCGTTGGCCCTGGCGCCTTGGCATGTCTTGATGATCCGGTTCACAGACCGCCTGGGCAAAGGATTGCGGACCCCGCCCAGGGACGCCCTCATCGCCGGCTCCACCGACGTAGCTATCCGCGGACGGGCCTATGGGTTCCATCGCTCGATGGACCACCTGGGGGCGGTTGGCGGCCCGGCCTTGGCCTATGCGATCCTGCTGCTCCTGGGGGATCGGCTCCGGACGCTCTTCCTGCTGGCCGCGATCCCTGGTATCCTCTCGGTCCTTATTCTTGTTCTGAAGGTGAGGGACATTCAGGTCACTTCTACGGCAGCCCCAGAAGCGACGCCGGGCGCCGGCCGTCCGGATAGTCAACTATCTCGCTTCCTGCTGGTCGTGACGCTGTTCACACTCGGCAACTCCAGCGACGCCTTCCTCCTGCTGCGGGCGCAGGAGATCGGGATCGCAGCCATCCACCTGCCGCTGCTCTGGATGTTCTTCAGCCTGGTGAAGGCGATGACAGGAATGCCGGGCGGGATGCTCTCGGACCTTCGAGGGCGGCGGGGCGCCATCATCGCCGGATGGCTGGTGTACGCCCTCGCCTACCTGGGGTTTGGTGTCGCCGGCCAGCCTTGGCACATCTGGGTGCTCATGGGTTTCTATGGCCTGTATTTCGGGCTGACCGAAGGGGGTGAACGGGCGCTCATTGCCGACCTGGTTCCCCAGGATCGCCAGGCCTCCGCCTTTGGCCTCTTTCACTCCTGCATCGGGATCGCTGCCCTGCCCAGCAGTCTGCTGATGGGCTATCTCTATCAGTCGTTCGGCGCGGGGCCGGCCTTCACCGTCGGCGCCGCCCTGGCCGGCCTGTCAGCCCTCCTGCTACTCATCCTGCTCCGACCCGGATCTCCCCAGACATGAATACCAGCCAGGGATTGCGATTGACTCACCGCAGAAAAGAACCGCGAACACTACAACATGGTGGGCAGTAACTCTACTTTTTCCCAGGCCCGTCACCGTTGTTCTGTGCGGGACGACCGGAGCGGCCAAACTCCGCTATCCATCCCTTGACCCGCTTGGCATCGTCTGAGTCCGGCGGCACCAGGGTGAGAAACCGCTGGAACGCCTCAGTGGCCTCCTTCGCATCTCCCTTCTTTTTCAAGGCCTGCCCCTTGTCGAACAGGGCATGGGCGTATTGTGGGTTCAGGCTCAGCGCGCGGTCATACAGCTTTATGGCCTCATCCGGCCGGTTGCTCGCCATCAGGATGATTCCGAGGTGAGTCAGTGCCTCGACTTGGCTCCGATCGGTTAGCAGAATCTGGTGGTATTTCTCCCAGGCTGCTTGGAGATCACCGGCGTCAAGCGAGGCGTGGGCCGCCTTCAGGGCCGACTCAATCTCGGAGGGTGAGAGGCGGGGACTGGAATCAGTTGATACCGAAGAGGCAGGCGATTGTGGCGGTCGGACGAGCGGAACAAAGGCTGAGGCCAGGTAGCCGAGGAGAAAGCCTACGGCCAACGTGCTGCTCAACATGATGGCGAGACGTATCCTGCCGGTCGACCGTTTTCCTTCCATGATCTTTTCTGAGTTCACAGTGTGTGCCATAGCTCGATCAGTCGCAACCTCCTTCAAATCTTTGCGGCCTGCCGTCGGCAGGCGGTTCATGATGTTGACACTGACGCTTATCGGTTCAAGAGGCTCACGGCCCGCTCGGCCGATTCCTTCGCTTTGACCAGGATCGCCTTTGCCAGATCGGGATTGTGCACACCTCCGGCCTTTACGACCAGATCGAGGTCTCTTTTTGTCGCCTGAAGGAGCAGGCGCGCCTCAGGCGCTCTTGGGTCTTGAGGGGCATGGCGCAGGCTGGACTCGCCTTTCCTCAGGGGGCGCATCGCTTCTTCTACACCTCGACCTATATCCTTCCGCCACTGCGCTAACGCTTTAAGGGACGTCGTGTCGTGACAGCCCAGACAGCGCCCCGCTACCGCCTGCCGGGAATGCTTTGCCTGAACGTTGTGACATCCCACACAGTCGGTAAGCTGCGCGTGACTGCTGGGGGCCGGCTCAACGCCTTTAATCTCAATAGTACCAGAAAAGAAGGCGTATTGGAGCTTATGGCAGGCGATGCACCGCTCGTTGTTGTTGCCTGCGCGGTGATGACAGCTCAAGCAGGTCTCTTTTGTGGCGGTCACCGCCTTGTGCTGCTCTGCCGAGTGGCATGCCGTACATGTAACACCGAAATCAGTCACGTGGCGGATATGCGGGATCGTCTCAGCCCCAAATGTCACATCCTCCGGTGCCCGTACCCCCGCCTGGTTGTGACACAGCACCGCGCAATAGCCTCCCCGGACGAGGGTCTCGTCTGCAACGCTCGGCGGCGACTGCCCGATAGCGGCCATCGACTGATCCAGGTAACCGGCCGCGACCTTCAGCAGGTCGGCGGCAAAAAAGACGTTGTGGACACCCTTTCCATGCGTAACGAATTCCACATTGTGCCGCGCATCAGCGGCCAACTGCCTGGCCTTCGTAAACTGCGGGTGAGTCCGACCAGTCGTCTGCAATGCCTGCTCTGCCAACAGAAGTTTGGCATTGACCGCCGTGAGCATGGTATTGATGGTCTTCGTCCAGCGTTCCAGCATGCCCTTATATCGCGTACCGTGACAGCCCAGACAGGCGCGTTCGGAGGGTCTGAATGTCCGACCGGAAAATTTCTCCAGGGCCTTATCCTTCCCAGGCTCTACATGACAGGCCACGCACTCTACCCGAACCTGGAACATATGGCCGGGGATCATCGGCGTTCCCTTTCCTCCCATGCCGATATACATCTCGAGGACACCGCGGTGGGTGGCCTGATGGCAGGCTTTGCAATCAAGCTCCCGATCTCGAGCAGCAGGGTGCACCTCCGGCATCGTGACTGGCGGTGGCTGGAAGAGGCGCTTGGGCTGGGCTTGGGCGTCATTCTCAGCAGCCTCGGCGCTGGTAGGTCCGGATAACCATCGCCATAACCGGCTCACGGACAGGCCGATGGGCGGCGGAAGCTTGTGGCTGATCTCGCTGTGGCAACGGGTACACTCGATATGATGACCGGTCACGTGAAACTCGTGCATGAATGAGGTGTCGGCGTACTTTTGAAGCTTCTCCGGCTGGTTGTGGCAGGTGTAGCAGCGCTCTCTTGGGGCCTGACCATCCCCCTCAACCACGTTGAGGTGGCACTTCTCGCATCCGACATTGCGCTTCACCATCGACTCGTGATTGAAGGTGATGGTCCCCATCTGAATGTCCGCCTTGGGCGCCGTGTGGCAGACAGTACAGCCGCCGAGGGGGTGAAATTCCCGCGAGGTCTTCATTCCCTTGAAGTGGCAGAGGTAACAGGTGGTGGTGGTCACCTCGATGTGGGTTCCCACCACGATCTGGGAATGACAGCTTGTGCATCGGAGCTGTCGCCCCCGACGTTTCTCTTTCAGGTGGGGACCGTGGTCAAAGATGATCCCCCGCTTGAAGGTGACCTTCCCCTCCAAGAGCCGACTCGTGTGACACCCCGCGCGAAGACAACTCGCATCCTCAACCTCGGCGAACGGCTTCGAGCTGTAGGTCTGCGTCGCCCACTTCGCCACCTGCGCCAGCGCCTGATATTTGACCCATATGGTGCCGCGAAGCTCAGGAGGATAATGACAATCGATACACGTGACGTTGCTGTGTTTGGAGGCTCTCCAGGCCTCAACATACGGTTTCATAATGTGGCAGGAATTACATAGAAGCGGGCTCGAGCTGAGGCGATAGAGCCCGCCCAGCGCGAGACCTCCAACAACGACGCAGGCACCCGCGGCGAGCAGGAAGAAGCGCATGCGCCGGCGTCGGATGGGCGGCTGTTCGGCCATCAGATCCTCTCGCCTCAGCTCGCCGACGGTTTCGTTATCTCGTCCGCCGGTAATGGACTTGGCGCGGTTTCCGCCGCGAGCGTCTCCTCCAGTTCGGCGGGATGATCCTTGGCCATCTGTTCCCCCGTGAGCGTCCCTGTCAGCCAGACTCGGCTCATCGGATAGATATCAGGCCGGAAGATAACGCTGTAGAAGTGCCAGACCAGGACAGCCAGTGTGGCAAGCCAAGCCTCGTAATAATGGATAACGGTTGCCAGGTCAATCACCAAAAGGGGCCAGCGCTTCAGCACAACAGTCTGGAACCACATGATAAACCCGGTGCCGGCCATCACAACAGTTCCCCAAATGACCGCCCAATACTCCAGCTTCTCCACGTACGTGAAGCGGTGGAAACGGGGCCGGTGCGGCCGCAGACCCAGATTGAAGACCACCATGTCCCACGCCTCGCGCACGTCCCGGCGGCAGGATTGCATCAACCGGAACTGAGTACGACCACGCGCTGTGCCGAAGAGATACGCCAGATGATACCCTGCCGCCAGCGTCATCAGAGCGCCGGCGATCCGATGTAGCCAGGCTCGGACGGTGTACCCTCTTTCGATCCAGACCAGCGGCCGCGCCCACCACGCATCAGGAAACTTCAGCGCAAAGCCGGTGATCACCAGGATCGTGAAGGTCGCCACCAGCGCGATATGCTGAATCCGCTCGTTGAGCGTGAAGCGCTCAAAGAGTCGGCGCGCCACCTCGGAAGGCACGCGGGATGGCTCTTCCCGCTGCCCCTCTGCCCGCCAACGCTCCCGCAGTTGCGCCAGGAAGTCAAGGCCGTTGTGCAGGCTCATCCCGCCGATGACGACAAAGATGATCACGAGGTAGATCCGTCGGACCAGGGTCACCCATGGGTGCTCGCCAAACCCGGGGGCCACGTGGATCCTGACACCGGCCAATTGCATGCCGGCGCCTCGGTGGCACTGCCCGCAGGTTCGCGAGAGGTTCATCGGGTTGACCGTCGAACGAGGATCGGAGGATGGCCGGATGTTGTGGGTTCCATGGCAGCTTGCACAGTTGGCCACCACGGGCGATCCGCCTCTCACCGCCAGGCCATGGAAGCTCTCGAAGAAGGTCCCGACGCGGCGCGGCGCGAGGCCGAACTCCTCGACCACCGGCGCCGCCTCGTGACAGGCAGCGCAGGTCTTGGAGACCGTCAGCGGCGCCACCCGCGATCCCGGCGCGCGCGTGCCGGTGATCCCATGCTCTCCGTGGCAATCCGTGCATGTCGGCGCCGCAAAAATCCCGCGCGAGACGGCTTCCCCATGGACGCTATCCCGAAACTGCGCCGCTTCGTCGCTGTGGCAGTGACTACAGGTTGTCGCCACGTTCCTCTTGAAAATGGCTGAGGCGGGATCGGCAGCTCGCCGGATCTCATGGGCGCCATGGCAATCGGTGCAGGTTGCGGCAGTAAGATTGCCTTTCTGTAGGATGGCTTGGCCGTGGATGCTCTGCTCGAAGAGCGCCACGACCCGCGGCCTGGCGATCCGCTCCCGGGCGATGACCTTCGGATCGGCATGGCAGCGGGCACAGGTTTCATGAATGTGCGAGCGATGGGTAGGCGATGCGGGGTCGCGGCGAGATGTGACGGCGTGGGCGCCGTGGCACGTCACGCAGGTAGGCAGGTGCCGGGTTTTCTCCTCACGACTGTCGGCATGAATGCCGGCCGCCATCTGCTTTGCCTGACGGCTATGACACGAAGCGCAGACGACATGGCCATCCGCGGCTATCTTCCGAATCCGGTGAGTGCCATGGCAGGCGATGCAATCAGCGCTGGGTCCGCTGCCACCCAGCTTATTATGAGTGCTCTCCGCAACCTTGTCATGAGGCGTGCGATGGCATGCGCCGCAACGGACCAGGCGGGGCGTTTCAGTATGGGGCCCTTCTGGGATATCGCTATGGCAGTCGGCGCAGGCAAGCTTTTCGTGCGCAGATTGAACCAAGTCGGCCGGCTTTACGAACAGCGATCTGTATCGTCCCCCGCCGGTCGCCTTCTTCAGGTCGGGATCGTTGTGGCAGGCTAGGCACTCCTGAGAAGTGGAAGTCGACCTCGAAACGGCCGCGAAGGCATTCGGAACTACCGCCAGAAACACCCAGACAACGAAAACGATTCCGGCCGCCGCGTCTCGGTGCTGCACAGGTACGGAACTATGATGATGGTACTTTATGGCACTTCAGGCAGTTGCCCATCTCCTTTGTGGAGAATGCAACCTTCCCGTTATGGCATGTACCACACGCCTTTCCTTCATTGTAGGCCTTCATGTTGAGGTTCGGAGAGGTTCCAATCTTAGTCTTAAAAGGTTTATCCTTACCGTGGCAGTTCAGGCACTTCTGCCCTTTCGCCAGATGCGCGCTGTGATCGAACGTCACCCGTCCGGGGCTCGAGTTCCCCTCTTCATCCTTGGTCTTCTGCTCGAAGGCGAAGGGAGGTGGAACCTTGGGCTTTGGTTGGGCGAAGCTACGAGACGGTGTGAAGCTCACAAGCAGGAGGCACGCGAGCACAAGCGTTGCGCTCCTTCCGATCACTGATTTCATACGTTCTCCTTTCTGCGGGCAGATATCCCGAATCTTAAAAGTCTCATCGAGTCCTACGCCGATGGCCCATGCAAGCCGGCTGTTATGCGGACTATAGTCGCTCTCCCCATGCATGTCAATGCCGGCGGCGTGGTCAATCAGGCCCTCCCCGCCGATCAACGTCCCTGATCTTGAAGAAGAGGCCGACCAGGACGGCGACAATGACCAGCATGGAGGCCGCCAGCCCCTTACGACGGAACTGCACCTCGGCCAGGAGGCCTTGGCCGCTCTCGAGACTCTTCTGCGCGACGATCGATCCGGAGTCCGTGGCGGCTTTGATCTGTCCCACTTCGAGTGAATGTATTGCGGATCTGGCCTTGATTAAGGACTCCGTTGCCGCGATGAGCTCGAATCGAGGAGCGCCGATCTCCATGCCTGCGCGCTCGGCCTTGGTGAGGATTGTGGTCGCCTGATCGATCCGGCTCGAAAGACCCTCAATCATGGTTCGCAACTCGGCGGCCTTCTTGAGAGGTGCGGAGCCAGCTTCGTGGCAGGTCGCGCAAGGGGTGCCTTCTCCACCGCCCAGCATCGCGTCTGACGGTTTCGTAATGTCGTGATTACTGTGGCATGTCACGCACGCCGGCATCCCCAGATCGGCAAATGCCGATTTGTGCGGGCTCTTGGCGAAGAGCTCGGCCGTCGCGACATGGCAGTGACTGCAGACATTCGCAACCGAATCGACACCGGGAGGGGCGGCGCCGTGGCTGCCGTGGCAGCTACTGCACGTCGGAGAGGCGAGGTCGGCCCTCTTCGTCAACATCTCGTAATGAACGCTCTGTTTGTACTTCTCGAACTGATCGGTGGGGATCTTGTACGCTTTCATATACTCAGCGTTACCGTGACATCGGCTGCAGGTCTCAGCGACGTTCGTAGGATAGGTCCAAGCCATCTGGTCCTTGACGGCACGGATGGCATGCACGTCATGGCAACTGATACAGACGGCGACCTTCTGATCTCCCTCGCGAAGTCGTTTGCCGTGAACACTGGTATAGTATTCCTTGACCTGGTCGGTCCGAATGGATGGATTGAACTGCCGCATATAGCGTGGATCGCTGTGGCACTTCCCGCAGGCTTCAGGGATCGCGCGCCGCTTCGGTTTGCCCAGGAACCCCTTGGCCGGACTGTGGGCCTGCGCCTTATTGTCGAGCGCGGTGGGGTCGCCGCCATGACAGTTGTGGCAGCTCAGTCCCCGCGCCAGGTGGTAATCGTCTTTAATCTTGATAGCCGGACGGTTGAGGCGCTCATCCTTTAATGCCTTGTGACAGTCAATGCAGGCATTCTCCGCCATCGCGAAGGGGACGCGGATCAGCCAAGCCGCGGCCAGGAGGAGGCCGAAGCATGCGACGCGCAGCACAATCCTCACGGCGTCCTCATTTCATGGCCGGCGCGACATATCCAAACACGGTAAATATCACGATGTACGCAATGATGCCGATCCCGATCCATCGAAAGAGCGGACTTGGCTCTCCCGAGGCTGACCGTTTGTCCAGAAATGGGACCAGCAGGAGGAATAGGCCGCCCAGACTGAAACCTAGAACCCCCAGGACCTCACCCTCAAATGGACCGATCTTGGCCGGGATATACTTCAAGCTCTGGAACATGAAGACGAAGTACCATTCCGGTCGAATTCCGGCAGGCGCCGGCGCGAATGGATCGGCCTTTTGTCCAAGCTCCCAGGGGAACAGGGAGGCCAAGGCGGCCAAAAGCCCGAGGGCGACAAACCAGCCAAAGAGGTCTCGTAATAGAAAATTGGGGACAAACGGCATGGTCTTGAGCGGCTGCCCCCTGTGCGCTCGCTCTACGGCCGGAGGAATGCTCATTCCTTGCTTCTGGACCAGGAACAGATGGAGGCCGAGGATCACGGTAATTGTCGCCGGCAGGATGGCAATGTGGAAACCGTAAAAGCGAGACACCGTCGCGCCCGTGACCTCGTCGCCGCCTCGCAGAAGCCGCATCAGAACCTGACCCACAAGCGGGAACTGCCCGGCGATCTCGGTGCCGACCTTGGTGGCGAAATACGACAGAACATTCCAAGGCAGCAGATACCCGCTGAATCCGAAGCAAAGCACTATGCCGAACAGCAACATGCCGGTCACCCATGTCAGCTCTCGTGGCTTTCGGTAGGCCTGGGTGAGGTAGACGCTGAACAGATGCATCATCATGGTCAACACCATCAGATTGGCCGACCAGCTATGGATCGAACGTACGAGCCAACCGAATTGGACGTCGGTCATGATAAATTGAACGCTCTCGTACGCCTCTTCACCGCTGGGCCGGTAGTAAAGGGTCAACAGGATCCCGGTCGCCACTTGGATCCCGAAAAGAAAGAGCGTCATTCCGCCGAAATAGTACCAGACGGTATGACGATGGACAGGGATGGCCTTCTTCTGGATGAAATGCCTGAGCGGCCAGAGATCGATCCGCTCTTCAAGCCACGCTGTGATTCGAACCCCTGTCACCTGACTTATCCTTTCATGACGATAATCTGATCTCCCCTGACATTCAGCTTCAGGGGCTCCAAGGGCCGCGGCGGCGGGCCGCTGATGTTTTTCCCATTCAGGTCGTACACGCCATTATGACAAGCGCACCAGATGTCCTGCCGATCTTCTCGGTATTGCACTGTGCATTGCAGGTGGGTGCAGACGGCAGAGAAGGCTCGCAACTCGCCCCCCGATGTCTTTACCAAGAGGCCCGGGAGACTCCTGAAGCGAAAGATCCGCCCCGAGTTCGCCTTCAGCTCCGCGAGCTTCCAGGGAAGGGTCACGCTGAATGTCATTGGCTCGGCAAGTTTTGGGGGAACCAGGTATTTGACGATCGGGTAAAAAATAGATACGAAGAGTACGGCGAGAGAACTCCCCAAAAGCCAATTCACTACTCGTCGCCCGCGATCGACCTGTTCATCCTGCTGTTGCACAACCATTCCCTCCTTCAGTCTTAAACATGAAAAGCCAGCCCGTTAGACGGCCCCCAACGGGATGGCTTATATGCCGCTTTCGCTTTCAACATGCTACCACATCAGCGAGGCGCCTGCAGAGCTTTTTAAGATTTTTTTCTTTTCTCTCTCTGTATGGACTAGAGCACTACGCTCCTGCTTCCAGCGGACATCCCGGACCTTCACGCTACTTGTTGAACGTCCGGATATAGGCGACCACGTTGTCGATCTCTTGGTCTGTCAGCAACGTACCCCACGCGGGCATCGGGGCCTTCCCCTGTTTCACGGTCCTTTTCATGTCCTCATCAGTCAACTTGGACATCGCCTTCTTATCGGTATAGTCGATGGGCTTTTTCGACAACATCCTTGCGCCAACGCCGTCGCCTTTCCCCTTCTCCCCATGGCATCCGACACACTTGTCCGCATAGACCTTCTTCCCTTTCGCCACATCAGCTCCAAACGCAGGGATGACCCATGTCGTGCCTCCAACCAACAACAGCGCCATGATAGACACGATCAAGACGGTCCCCTTGCCCGATGTTCTCATTCGATCCTCCTCATTCTCGCCTGAGTTATTTCGCGACACGATCACGCGCTTCTAACCCGCTGTGTTGTCTAGGAATCGTTATCCTCCCCCAACTCGTTTCTCTTTCGGAGGCTGACTACGCATCCTTTGGAGATAGGCTACGAGGTCAGCCATCTCGGTGCTCCGAAAATCCGGCCATGCGATCCCTCTTTTCTTAAACTCCGCCTCCATGTTGGGAGCATGGTTCCAGATCGCCGTCACCAGGCCGATCGAAGAATTGAGTCCTTTCGACCTCGCCAGATCCGGTCCCTCACCCCCCCCTTCTCCCCTGATCGAATGGCATCGCACACATCCCTTCTGACGGAGGACCTTCCGGCCACGCGTCGGGTCGCCCGGCTCATCGGAGTAGCCTAGAAAGGAAAGGTACGCGATGATGTCGGCCATCTCGTTGTCTGCGAAGATCGGGATCGGGATGTCATGTTCTGCCATCTTGGCCCACATCTGCGGCCCATGATTCCACATAATCGCCGCGACCGCACTCGCCTTTTTGGGCAGTCGCTTCTGAGCCAGGTCGGGTCCTACATGATCGCCTTCGCCTCTCACCGCGTGGCAGGCGACACATCGCTTCTCACGAAAAAGCTCCGCCCCGCGCCTCGGGCTTCCCGTCACCATGGAAGTCGCGCGCCACGCCTCCCCATTCGCCGCCCTGTTGATATAGGCCAGAAGGTCAGCGATATCGGAGCCGAACAGTTGAGGCATCGCCATCCGGTGTTCACGCAACTTTTCCGCTATCTTGGGACCGTGGTTCCACATAGCTGTGGCAAGAAAGATTGGCGACATATAATGGCCGTACTTGTCAAGGGCGGGTCCGATCTTGCCTCCCCGGCCGCCTAATGCGTGACACTCGATGCACCGCTTGCTCGATATGAGCCTCTCACCCCTGGAAGCGTCCCCTGGCCTGTCGAAGAAATTCAGGTAGTAGAGGTAGGCGGTAAGGGCCTCCATCTCTTCCGGGGTTAACTGCGGCCTGGAGATTTTCATCTCTTTCATCGCTTCCATCATCTTCGGCGAATGGTTCCACAGGACCCCCGCGAACTCCACGACGCTCCAACCCTGATCAACCGTCGCCAAGTCCGGACCAAGGGTTCCCCCGGAACCCCAGATGGCGTGGCATCTTCCGCACCCCTTCTGCTCGAAGACGACCGCCCCCGCCAGCGGGTTCTCGGGCAGACCGGAGGAGACCGGAACCCGGCCGGCAGCTTCCCCAATGAGGATAAAAGACAATAGGATCACCACGACAGCGACCCGATTTAGGCCCAAGTGTCCATATTGCGGCTTCATCACTCCCTGCTGACCCCTTCGCCAGGGGGGAGATAGCTTTCGATTCTTTCGCGCGTTTCCGCTAGCCCTTTCTCTCTCCCCTCGCGAATCTCCCAAATGGAAACGATCGGGAACAGTTTCGTGAAGCACATGTACAGCAGGATGAACATCGAAAAAAATCCGGCCATCATCGACCATTCGACCCATGTCGGCATATACAGCCCTCTGGCATAAGGCAGCCGAGGGTTCGCTAATGACGGAACCACAATCGTAAGGCGCTCCAGCCACATCCCGACCGTCACCGAAGCCGACGCCACAACGGTTCCGGCAACCGTCCGCGTTCTCCTGTTGCTGAGGATGACCAGCGGGACGACGAAGTTCGTCACCACCATAGCCCAGAAAAACGGAGCATACTTCCCGAACAGCTTGGCAGAAAAGACCGCCATCTCCCTCGGCTCGCCGCCGTAATAGGTGGTCAGATGCTCGGCGAACGTGAAGTAGAACCAGAGGAGGGACATGACCAGGAGCAGCAGGCCGAGGTTATTGAAATGGACCGGCTTGAGATAGTCCTCGAGATGGTAGGCCCGCCTGATGATCGCCATGGCGATGATCAGGGCTGCGATCCCCGAGAAGATCGCTCCGACGACGAAGTATGGGCCGAAGATGGTGCTATGCCACATCGGTTGGATGGTCATGGCGAAAACCCAGGACACGACCGTATGGACCGATACCGCAATCGGAATCACAATGACCGCCATAATCGAGATAGCGGTCTCAAGACGCCGGTGCTGCCGCTCGCTCCCCGTCCACCCGAGGGCCAGCAGGCGGTAGAGCCCACGCCATTTCGGGACGCGATCCCGTAGGAGTGCGATATCGGGGATCAGCGGAAGATAGAGATAGATCGTGCTGGCGGTTAAGTAGGTGGCGATACTTGTGACATCCCAGAGCAGAGGGGACCGCGGATTGCCGTACCAGAGGACGTAGAGGGCGCGATCAGGCCTCCCGAGATCGAGGACCACGTTCCCCACCCCAAAAAAGAGGACGAGGACAGTGATCACTTCGGCCGATCGCGTGATCGCGCGTCGCCATTCAGCCTGGCACAGGCGAAGGATGGCGGAGATCAGTGTCCCGGCGTGACTGATCCCAATGAAGAAGACGAAGTTCGTAATGTAGAGACCCCAGTAGATCGGCCGGTTCAGACCGGTGACGCCGAGGCCGTGCGTGAGTTGATACAGCCAGGCGAAGATCGCCCAGGCAACTACCGCCCCGAGCGCGCCCGCGGTAATAGTGAACCAGCGCCCGGTCTGCAGGATCGGTTGGAAAAGGGCGAGATCGGACTCGTGACTATCCCTTATGTCCCCCATACCACTCCCCTTCCGAGAGGTAGTACACCTTCGGCTCGGTTCCCAGCTCCTCCAGCAGTCGGAAGGCTCTGGTGCTCCTGGACAGGCGAGAGACGGTACTTTCGGGATCGTCGAGGTCGCCGAAATACATCGCTTTGGTCGGACAGGTCTGTACACAGGCGGGAACATAATCCTCTTCCCGCAGCTCTCGCTTTTCGATCTTCGCCTGCTCCTTGGCCTTTTGCAGGCGATGATGGCAGAACGTGCACTTCTCCACGACGCCGACCGGTCTTATGGCGACGTCCGGGTTGAAACCATGCACCTGCGGCGGCCACTCAGGTTTAAACCAGTTAAAGAACTTCACTGTATACGGGCAGGCATTGGTGCAGTAGCGGCAGCCGATGCACCGAGGATAGATCTGCGCAACCAGTCCCTCATCGTTCTTGTACGTGGCCCCTGTAGGGCAGACCGCCGTGCAAGGAGGTCGATCGCAATGCATGCAGGGCCGAGGAATGAAACGGATCTTCACGTGCGGGTACTCCCCTTCGATCACAGAGAGAACCTCGATCCAAGAGATCGCTCGACCCATCTCTGTCTGTTCCGGCCCGACAACCGGAACGTTGTTCTCCACCCGGCAGGCGACGACGCAGGCCTGGCATCCATCGCATTTATCCAGATCGATCACCATCCCCCAGCGCGCCATTCCTTCCTCTCTTTCAAGCCTTCGAAAGCTTCACTCGAGTCGCGTACCAGGCTGTAAATCCGGCCAGGGAGTCGCGCTCTTCGCCCAGGATCCGGTTGGGGTTCTCCCCTCTCCCTTTCGCCCATCGGCCATACGCTTTATGCCCCTGGCCCACCGGCATATTCACGACGTCGGGCATCGCCCCCGGGTAGAGTCTGGCTCGAGTCTTCAACTTACCCAGCGGCGACTCCACCCAGACCCAGTCGCCATCGGCGATCCCGAGTCCCTTCGCAGCCTGCGGGTTGATCTCGACCCACGAATCCCATGGCAGACCGATAGGCAGCCGGGATATTTCCTGGAGGTGCGGCTGGCTTGCACCACGACTTCCGGCATAGGTCGCCGACTTGAAGGTGTTGAGATAGAACGGATAGTCCTTGGCCTCACCGATGAACCGGGCGGGCTCGTAATGAGGGAGGTAAGCCTGGTCCTCCCGCGCGGTTACTTTCAGCTCCCTGAGCAACTCGCTCACCGGTTTCCCGGCCGCCACGCGCTCCAAGGTTCGACGCAGATGCTGCGAGTAAAACTCGAACTTGCCGGAGACGGTCTTGAAGAGCCGGCGACCGCCAACGAATTGATAGGCCGGGTCCCACCACCCACCGCGTTCGACGAGCTGGTCCCAGAACTCGTCGAAGGACTTGTATCTGGGGGGACGCCACCCGCGCTCCTCCAGTGATTTGACCTGCGCTTCCTCAAAAGGAGCGGTGAACAGGGTGCCGCCAGCATGGAAGATCCCTTTCGCGGCATCCTTCAGGATCCCTTCAAAATCGTCCCAGGCGAACGCCGCGGCGACCTTTCCGCCGATGGCCTTTGCGATCCCGATGATCACGTCGCCGGTATTCCTGGTGTCGTACGACGGCTTCACAACCGGTCGCCGGATCCCCAATACCGGATATTTCATCATCGGGTTAACCGGATCATCCTGCCATCGCTCCAGGTAGGTGTGGTCGGGAAGAATCAGATCGGCCTGCTGCGCGCTCTCATCCATGAATGGAGAGAAGCTCACGATGAAGGGAACCTTTTCGAAGGCCTTCGCGAACCCCATCGCATCAGGCGCGGAGTGGATCGGGTTGGTGTAATAGAGGAAGAGGACATTGATCGGGTAGGGGTCCTGCCGGAGAATGCTGCGGGGAACCTGCGAGAACACATGAGAGGCGATGGGAAACCGGCTGGTGCCGGCGTGGTCGATTCGAGGCATCAGGCGTCCCTTCAGGCCGAGCGCGTCGCCCTCTACCGGCGGCCACGGTGTGAGGGGAACCTCCTCCGACAACACCACCCCCCCGGGGACATTAATGCTCCCGACCAGCGCGTTCAGGCAGTGGATCGCCATCCTGGTGTAGAGGCCGTTGGTGTGCATGCTGGCCCCGCGCTCGGCGAGCGCCACCGCCGGCTTCTCCCTTGCGAACTCCTTGGCCAACCTAATGATGGTTTCCACCGGCACGCCGGTAATTGTGGAGACCTCCTCCAGTTGATACGCCTTCAGGAGAAGGGACTTGAAGCCGAGGTGAGAAGCCCCGCTGCCGTCCTGCCAATCTTCGAAGCCGAATGTCTGCTCTTCGACGAATCGTTTATCGTAGAGTCCCTCCCGGACAATGACATACGCAAGTCCAAGGGCCAGGGCCCCGTCGGTGCCAGGCGTAATGGGAATCCACTGATCCGACCTGGCCCCCGTCATGGAAAGACGGGGCTCCACCTGAACGATTTTTGCTTTGACGCCCGGCCGCTCCTGCCTCAGGTACCCATAGATCCGATGGGCCAGAACGGGCGACCAGCCCGCCTCTACCAGGCTATACCCGAAGGACAGGATGAAGTTGGAGTGTTCGAGATCGTAGCCAACCAGGGTATCGATTCCTTGTGTGAGCAGCACGGCCTTTGCGGTGCCATCACAGCTATTACGGATGTAGTTCGGAGAGCCGTACGCGTCCAGGAACCTGGCCAAGAGCCTGTCCATGAGACCACGGGGTTGGCCGGCCAGGATCGCCACGGTGTGCGATTCGTCGCGCCTCCTGATCTCGGCAAGTTTTTCGGCCACCAATCGGATCGCTTCATCCCAGCTTAGGCTCTGCCAGTTCGAGGATCCCCTCCCGCCCATCCGCCTCATCGGTCCCTTGATCCGGTCGGGATCGTACAAAACCTGCAACCCCGCCTGCCCCACGGCACACAGCCGGCCACGGTTGACCGGGTGAAACGGAAGGCCATCGATCTTAACTGCCGTTCCGTCGATGACCCGTACCTGGATACCGCAACCCCCAGGGCACTGCTGGCAGACGGAAGCAACCCAACTCTCGGGGCCAGGCGGCCACGGCGCTTCGGCCTCCTCGCTCTCGATCAGCTTCTTGAGCACGCATCCCGACAGACCCAATCCCGCGCAGGCCGCTGTCGAGACCTTCAGAAAATCCCGACGATCTAAGTCCATTTCAACTATCCATTACACGACAGAGCGACCGTACGCTCCGGGCTCAGTGATGACAGGCATTGCAGTCGGTGCTGGCATTTTTCATCCGGTGGCATGAGACACACCACCCCATCTTGATCGGTTGTGCAGGCTTCTCCGGCGGCACGTCCATCGCTGCAATGTCACCATGGCATGTTTCGCACTCAAGCTTCCCCAAGACGACGTGCCGCCTATGAGAGAAGAACGCATGATCGGGAAGCCGGTAGAGCCTGACCCAACGGATTTCCTCTTTTTTCTCGGCGCGCTCGGCGAGCTTCTTCTCTTCCGTTAAGTCTTCAGGCTTCTTGGATTGCGTTCCCACGTGACACACGAGGCAATCTGCAAGTCTCGGCAACCCGGCGGACGCTTGTTGCTCATAGTAGGGATGACAGGCCAGACATCTGATCTCTTTGACGTGGGCCTTGTGGCTGAATTGTATCGGCTGGCTTACTGCTCCAGATCCGGGCACATAGACGCCAGCAGACGCAACGACGAGGATTCCAGTGACCAAGATCAACCGAAGATTCTTCACGAAGATTCCCTGTATCGTCACCTACCGCTGAGAACCGCTTTCCTTCCGAATAGATGTCTTTGGATGCGCCTGGGCACGCACATCACAGTGAAGGCTCCGAGGCGCGCTATCATCCCCGGAGCCCCCAACAAATCGTAGCTTTCTACACAACCTGCGCGCGCATGGCATCGGCCATGAACGTGCCCTCAGTTCGAGAAATTCTTCACAATCTTGCACATTATACACGATGCCTTCTGCCCTTGCAAGACACGGATCCGTCCCAAAGAGCCCCCTATTGGACGGGTAACGTCTCGCCGGTCCTCGATCTTGAAGGGCAACACCGTTTGTCGTTCACGAGCCTCACCTTGTGGGTGAACGGGACTGTGGTCACCCACGCCCTTTATATCCGCTTCACATGCGGCACACAAGGTTTTTGTTTCTTTTCTCTCTCTGTTGTGAGGCTCGCTTAGAACTGGTACCGAAGCGTGAACGCTCCGATATGGGCGTCGTAATTCTGGAGAAACCGAGCGCCTAAAAAGGTATCGGTCGTCGGCGACAGGTTCGTCAGGCCCGACTGCCCGATCGCATCCGTCGCCCAGTCCTTCTCCCGAAACTGCTCAAATCGATATTCGCCTTTGAGGCTCCAGTTCCTGGTCAGGTTATAGCGAAGCGCGGCGATAAGGGTGTGCAGATTCGTGTTCGACAGGGGATAGCGAACGGCGGTCGCGGTCGCTTGCTGGGCTACGGTGCCACTGGTCGGCGTCACCGGGTTGAATGAGTTGATGATCGTGTCGGCATCCGAGAAGGAGTAGGTCAGCCGAAAATTAAGGCGTTTGGGGATCAGACTGACGTCGGCGCCGACCCCATAGGTATCGACCTTGTCTCTGTTAATGCTCCTCCAGTTGAAATCGGAAAAGTCAGAGACTGTGTCGCCAACCACCGCCCTGGAGCGAGAGAGCTGATCGTAGTTGAACTCCTCCCTCACGTAGTTCACGAAGAACGAAAGCCACGAACGCGGGCTATAAGTCAGATCGCCACCCAGGCTCCACCCCCTCGAGTCCTGCAGCCCGAGCGGGGATAAGCCAAAATCATCTCGAATAAGGCTATAGGTAGCCGTAAAGCTCAGCGTCTCGATCGGCGTGATCGACGCCAGAATCTCTACCCTGTCTCTGGTCCGATCGGCCTCGTCAAACTTTCGGAGCAGGATCGACTGCCCCAGCGGATCCGGCACGAATGCTTCCCCTTCAATATTCGTCGTGACGTGGGCGTCATGGGCCTGAGGATTGTAGTTGCCGATGTTGCGCCAGCTTCGACGGTAGGCGGCACGAAGCAGAAGCCAGTCGATCGGTGTGTAATCCAGGCTGGTCTTCAGGAAGTGCTCGTCGCTGGTCGGCACCTCCCGTTGGTTCGGATCGCGATCCCAACGCTCCCACTCGTAGCCCAGATTAACATGGAGGTCGCTCAGCAGTGGATATCCCGCGTCCAGATGGGCATTGTGCTTCCTGTAGGAAAAGGGCGTGCTGACCTCTGGACCGACCGCCAATGACGTATCCCGGACTGTGGTCGCCGGGAATACGATCTCGGGCGTTCGGTTATTAAAATCGTAGAAGCGGTAGCCACTATTCAGCGTCAGCGGTAACGCCGCAAGCGGACGACTCGTCGCGTTGAGCGTTACGAGGGTCGTCCTGATATCTCCATCCAGGCTGTTTCTTGGGAGCGCCAACTGCGGATCGGCGGCCAGAGCCGGGTTGATAGTATGAGAGACAAACGATTCATCCTGAAGCCGCCACCCGTAGGACACCTTGCCGGTGATCCGAGTCTGAAGGGGGAGAGAGAGGCCGCCTGTCAGAAATATGTTATGAGCCTGATTGCTCGGGTCCATGGTGGTCAGGCCGCGGGCTGCAGCGGTCGGACTGTTGGTCGCCGACAGGGGGTTGTCGAACGTGATATTATCAATGCCCTGATCGAAGAACGAAGCAGTGTAACCGAGGCCGATATTCCAGCCGGGCCGAGCATACTGCGTCTTGGCCTCAATCTGGTGGGTCCGGTTAAAGAGGGGGGCCGGAAGCTCGACCACATTACCGCCGGGGCTGCCGAACCCCGCGCCAAAAGGGATCGTCCCATCCTTCTGCGTGAACGTGTACCGAACACCGAAATCCAGCGAATCGGTCAGGTTGTACTTCAGCCCAAATCCCGCTTTGGAGGTCAGGAAGCTGAGATCAACCGGCGTGGCATTGGCCAGAAAACCTGCCAGTACGGAGGCTCTGGTCGCAGGCGTGGCGGCCTGTACCGTCGATGCGACGCCAGGTGGCAGGGTCAGACTCACGGTGCTATCTTCGTGCGTTGTGTTGAATAGGGTTCGCCCCGTCGTGCTCAACAGATGCGGGACCTGATCCCAGAAGACCTCCACCTCATAGCCGCCGTACTGCCCTGCTCGAAACAGGTAGCTCTGATCCTGCTTAAAACTGTCTATCGTCGAGAACTCGACGTATTGCTTCTTGTCCTTGGTCTCCAGAGAGAGACGAAGGTGGTCCATAAAGGGACTCTCTTCAAGGACCCGGTACTCCTGAAACTTGGCCGAACTCCGATTGCCGCCAATCGTCCGATAGCCGCCCTCGATATCCACTCCGGTCACGCCGAGGCTGAACGGCAGCCGATCGTTAAGCCAGTTGACCCACCACGGGAGAGCCTCCTCCGACTGCGCTTGTTGAGCCTGGCCTGGTGCCGGGGCTGCCAGCAGCAGGGCTATGGCGAGTAGCAGTGCTTGACCAAACCTTCTTTTTCCGAGCAATGCGCCCATGGCCCACATCCTCCGCTTGATGCAGATCGTCACCTCAGTTTGTGAAGAGATGCCCTGAGGGATGGTTTGACCCATGGATCTTCTGGTGGCAGTTAATGCAGCCCCGATTGATGACGAATCTCGTTCCGGTTCTTGGATCGTATGGACTCGTCGGGTGTCGGGTCTCGATATGGCACTGCTGACAAAGGCGGGGAATCCTGATCTTCAGGAGCCGCGGATTGGTGGAGCCATGCGGCTCGTGGCAGTTCGTACAGCTCTCGACGACGGGCGCATGCTCCCACAGGAACGGCCCCCGTTTCTCGGCATGGCACTTGTAGCAGTTCTCATTGACGGAGTCCTCGCGGAGCATCGCCTGCGTCGCAGTTCCATGCGGGTTGTGGCAGTCGGTACAACTGATCTTCCCCTCGCGGAGCGGCATGTGAGAGCTGCGCTGGAGCTGGGCCCGCCGGGTCTGGTGACACTGCGAACAGACCTCGATCGCAGTCGGCTTCGCCAGGTTGTACCGGTCTGACACCGACTCCATCACCTTGTGGCAGGATACGCACGCTACTCCCCGTACTTCGTGGGTGCTCCCCTTCCAGAAGGTGTGCTCACCCTTTTCATGGCAATTCACGCAGGCGGCATTTTGCACCTCGACCGGTTCTGCCCCCTTCTTGAACGTGATCAATGTGTCTTCGGCGCCGCCCTCCGCGTCCACGTGCGGGCCCCCCGGACCATGGCACGACTCACAGTCTCGCCGCTCTTGGGGGGTGCGCGGGTTCACAGACATGATCCGCCCCATCTTCGTCTTGTGAAAGCGCCGGTCCGACTCCTGATGGCACTCCAGGCAGGACTCCCTCCCTACATACTTGGCGCCCGGTGGGGGACCGGTCCACTGAGGCCGAGGCGCATCGGTGCCCGTAGCGGATGCCGTTTGGACATGAAGACCTTCGGGGCCGGATGGCGGTGAGCTGAATCGACTGCAAGCCCATCCAACAAGGAGAACCGCAGCCAGTAAGGGCAACAGGGCGGTGACAGCGTCACGCTTCTTCATCTTTGAACCCTCTTGGTATGGAACGCAAATGGAAACGCGACCCTGACTTCCAGTAGTGGGGGAACTATAGGACTGCTTATGTGGAATGTCAAGTGTTTATCTGTCTCATGTCGGTGGCGAGCCGACAGGAGCCTCAATTGCTGCGCTACACCCGCAATGACATTCTGGAGAGATCGCGTCGAAGATCCTTTCCACGCTCTGAGACGGCGCCTTCATGAGCGCCTTTACCGACAAGAGTCGCTTCGGGGAGATGCATGCGATCGGCGGCGTCATTAGAGATAGGATATTCACTCGAACCGCGCAGCTCAACACCATTAAGGCGCTGCCAGGAGCCTATCGGAGAAATAGCGTTGCGACTCACGTTACAGCATAAGGCGTCGGGTCCCGACCGACTGCGGGTGCACGCCAGCAGTCATGGAGCGCGACGAGCTTCGGTCGTGAAGCGCCCCTGGCCATGCCCGTCACGCCCGCTGGGGGGTCCACCCCGATCGGAACAGCTTGAGCAGGTTGTGCGTGAGGCAGATCAGCAGCCACTCCGCAGTCACCTTGGCCTGTCCCCGAGACGCAAAGCGCCGGAAGCCCCGTTCGGCCTTGATCTGGCCGAAGACGGGTTCGACGATCGTCTTACGCAGTGCGTAGATCGCCTGTCCGCCAACGGTCTGCAGTGTGTGTCGCATCTGCGCGATGACCGGCGCGTCGGGCGGCGGGGGGTCGCTGTCGAAAGGCTGATTTCGATAACGTAAAAGGGACCCACCTGAGGCGGAAATGATCGAGCAAAAGGGACCCACCCTGATACGCTCGCTGTTGCTCGTGTGTATAGGTCAGACCACACCGGAGACAGGGAGGGAGAGGAGTGTTAGGGATGGATCAGTACGAACTCATCAGGACGGCGGCCAGGGTGTACAAGAAGAGTATCCGGCAGATCGCGCGGGAGACCGGCCATACCCGGAAAACCGTCCGCAAGGTCTTGGCAGGGTGGGAGCCGAAGTACCGACGGCGACAGGAGCCGGGCTGCCGAGTCATGGCGCCAGTCGCCGCCATTATCGACGGCTGGCTCCAGACAGATCAGGAGGCCCCCACGAAGCAGCGCCACACCGCCCACCGGATCTGGACCCGGCTGGTCGACGAGTATGGGTTTACGGGCGCGGAGTCGACGGTCAGGCGATGGGTGCGGGAGCAGAAGGCACGGCGGGGATGGCACACGGTGACGGCAGTCCTGCCCTTAGACCCGGAGATCGCCCGGGAGGCGGAGGTTGACTGGGGCACGGCCTGGGTCCGCATGGCCGGGGAGGAAAAGCCGGTTCGGCTCTTCTGCATGCGATCCCGCTTTTCGGGCCTCGCCGGGATCGTTGTCATTACCATCGTACTCCGGATGACCCTCGGACTGGAGCAGTGGATCACCCCTGTCCATTTCCATGACCTGGGCAAGCTCCTGTTTAGCTTCGATATGCTGGTCATCGGCCTTGTGTGGGCGCAGTACATTGTCATCTGGTACGGCAACATCACTGAGGAGACCCAGTATGTGATCCTGAGAACGCAGGTGCTCCCGTGGGCACTCTTCTCCTGGGTCGCGCTGATGGCGGGATTCTTAGGACCGTTGGTCGTCTTCTTCAGCCGCCGCGCCAAGCAGGACCCCTTTGCCCTGCTGCCGATGGGGTTGGCGATCGCTGGCGGTATGTGGGTGGAGCGGTACGTACTCGTCGTCCCGGCGCTCTGGAAAGGCCCGGCCGCGCCCCTGGGCCTCCCCGAGCTCTTAATCAGCGCAGGGTTTGCCAGCGCGGCCATTCTTTGCTATCTTGCTTTCATTCGGTTCTTCCCGATCTTTCCCTAGTCGGGTACAACTCATGAGCAGTAAATTACCCCGCAGCAAGTTGGGGGTATCCTGCGCTGATACTATGAAACCCCCGTGGATTTAAGGGGAACGCAAATGGTTAAAAAGGTAGTATTCGTAGTGATCATCGCTCTGCTGGGAGGTCCAATGACGCCCGCATCTTTGGCACAAACACAACAATTAGAGCACGAGATTCTAATAGAGTCACTAAAGAACGTGACAATACAGTCAAAAGAAGAAGTCGATAGGCGAAAAGCGTTAGTCGATCTACTTGCCGCGATCGAAAAAATGAGAGGCAGGATTTCCTGGTCCGATTTACTAACGTCACCCTTACTGACTGGAATATTGATACTGGCGGGGGCTGTTCCTTATGCCAACCACTTATATTGGAAGAGACAAAAGAAGTTCGAAACGGAGAAGGCTAAGACAACTAAGATGATAGAGCTTTATTCGGATTCAGCTCAACTATTTACCCAATTCTTGCAGTTGATGCTTCATCTTCAAGATGCTATTGCCGAAGAGCAGACATTCAAAGGTACACCCGGAATCAGTGATGCTTTAGTTGAGGGGGCCACAAGGGCTCGTCGAGAGTGGACTAGGGCTCGCCTCGACGTTGAACCCAAGATCGCCCGCTTGTTGCGTGAGATTCCGCTCTACTTTGGAAATAAGGCGAAAGACGCGACTAACAACCTCCGAATGTCATACAACAGCCTCCCGCGAGAGGTACGGATTGGAGAACAGGAAGTAAGAACGTTCCAGGATAGTATTTCCAATTTGGTAACTGCCATGGAGCCGGAGCTCCAGATGAGGATGGGAGGAAAACATGAACATCAGAGCTGGCCTGCTTAGCTTTACCTTTGTGATGAGTTTGGGGATTAACTCCTATGGGCAGTCAATGTCTCCACTTGCGCCTACTCCACAGCCTGCTCCACCAAACCCCAGCGGACCTAAGTGCTGTTGGATTTTTGATCCGACCCCACCGAAAGGTCTGGCGAATCTCCTCAGTTTTGAGGGCAAAATCATGGCAATCAACCCCCATGATTCCAGCGTTGAAATTGAAATCACGGCCCCAGAGGACCGCGTCTACACAATCAGGGAGGTAGGCGGGGAGCAAAGCAAGTTGCTATATAGGCTAAGGGCAGGAGACCGGATCAAGGCCACCCTCAACGAGCCGATGAAGATGTATCACCTCGAGAAGGTCGAAAGACGAGACTCAACCGACTGACTCTTACCCATGCCAACTGATGGGCTTTTTCTATCAGTCCTTCGGCGCCGGGTCAGCCTTCACTGTCGGCGCGGCCTTGGCTGGCCTCTCCGTCCTGCTGTTGCTCTTCGCGTTGCGGCCATCGGCCCTTCAGGCATAAAACCGTTTCAGGCTCATGCCATTCTGGATATAATTAACTTTAGAACACGGCCCACGAGTGGAGCCGGGTACAGATGCACAGATATTGCAGAAAACGCTGAGCCGACTCGTGGGCACGGCATATATGAAGACAATTCCGATCATCGATCTGTTTGCTGGTCCCGGCGGGCTTGGCGAAGGCTTCGCGGCGTTCCAGACGGCTGACGGCTGCCAGCCCTTCAAGATCGCCCTGTCCATCGAAAAGGACACATACGCCCACCAGACGCTGGTTCTTCGATCTTTCTTTCGGCATTTCCCGCCAGAGGCTGTGCCGGAAGAGTACTACGTGTACCTCCGAAAGGCAGATGAACCTGAACCGCACCGGCGCAGCCGTCTTTTTGATGCGTATCCCGAACAGGCCAGACGAGCTGCAGATACCGCTCTATTTGCGGAACTGGGTGTAGAGGATGGGCTCGCTGTTCGAGAGCGTATAAACCGTTCCCTTCACGGCTACACCGATTTTGTTCTCCTGGGCGGACCGCCATGCCAAGCTTATTCCGTGATGGGTCGGTCCCGTAATCGTGGGAACCCTGGGTACAACGCAACTGAGGATAAGCGCCAGCGGCTCTATGTGGAATACCTCCAGGTACTCGCCGATCATCATCCAGCGATCTTTATCATGGAGAATGTAAAAGGCCTGCTGTCTGCCACACTGGAGAATCAGCGCATTTTTGAGCGGATACTGGAGGACCTCCGGTCCCCTTGTGAAGCCGTTGCCAGAGAAGGACGCAGCCTTGCAGATGGCAGGTACAGAACGCGATACAACCTGCTCTCACTGGTCCAATCCGGAAATGGTAACACAGAAGATCTGCACAGGTTCATCATTCGAATGGAGCGCTACGGAATACCCCAAGCAAGGCACCGATTGATAATCCTCGGGGTGAGGAGCGACCTTAACGCAGAAAACGTCGCCGCGTTGCCAGAAAGCAATCCAATCACGGTCAAGGAGGTAATTTCAGACTTACCACAAGTTCGCAGCGGCCTGTCCAGACAGGAGGACGCTCCTGGTCGCTGGCGTGAGAGCGTCCGGCAAATATGCTCTTCCCCATTCATGAACGGCCAAGCCGTAGCAGAGGGGCACTCGGTCATAAAAGCAGTTAAAGAGGCCGTAGAATCTCTTTCTATAAAGCAGTTATCTCGCGGTGGGGAATTTGTGACGTGCAGGCCGCACCCGCAGTACCGCCCGGACTGGTTCGTTGACCCCAGACTTCAGGGGGTATGTAATCATACGACCCGATTGCATATCCCGGCAGACCTGCACCGCTACCTCTATGCCGCATGCTATGCCGGAATACGGAATCGATCTCCCGAACTGAGGGACTTTCCGGCAGAATTGCTGCCAGAACATAAGAACACAAATCAGTCTATACGAGATGGCGCGTTTGACGATCGTTTCCGTGTGCAGATATCTGATCGCCCTTCAACAACTGTAACAAGCCATCTGGCGAAAGATGGTCACTACTTTATTCACCCTGACCCTAGCCAGTGCAGAAGCATGACTGTCCGAGAGGTAGCACGACTGCAGACATTCCCGGACAATTATTTTTTTTGCGGGCCGAGGACAGCGCAGTACATTCAGGTTGGAAATGCGGTACCGCCACTGCTGGCGAATCAGATAGCCGCGTCGGTGTTCAGGTTCCTGAAGGAATGTGGGCTAGCAGAATAAATGGACCGCCTATCAAAAGAACGTCGCGGTTGGAACATGTCGCGGATTCGCGGCAAGGATACGTCACCTGAAAAAACCGTGCGGTCGCTTGTTCATGGACTTGGATACCGCTTTCGACTTCACCGCAGAGACTTGCCCGGACAGCCGGATATCGTCCTGCCACGCCTTCGCGCAGTGATCTTTGTTCATGGCTGTTACTGGCATCGACACAAGGGTTGCAGATACGCATATACGCCGAAAACCCGCATCGAATTCTGGCAACGAAAATTTGACGATAACGTAGCGCGCGATAAGCAGGCCCTTAAATCCCTTCGGAAGCGAGGATGGCGAATCCTGCTGGCATGGGAGTGCCAGCTTTCGAATAAGAAGGCCCTTGCCAACCGAGTGATCCGTTTCCTCGCGGAGTCAGAACGTCAGGCAGACATCGCCTTACGAAACCGTGAAAACTCATCCGGCAACATCTGAATCACATCTACTGCTTCCAGACTGTACAGATCCCACGTAACGTCGAATTGGTTCAGAATATCCGTAAAACGTCGGATAGTGCCCCTGCCTTCTTTGGTAGCGGCTCCGCGCTTTGGTTTGCTTGAAGACTGATCATAGTACAGACTTGAGGCTGCCTCCATAACTCCAACGTTCGTGATGATTTCCTGGCGAGACACAATCTGTTCAACAATTTCACCCGGTTGGTGCAGAGCGCCGCAGAGAACGAGCATCACTTTATCAGGGCGGTCGCTGTGTCCGCTGTAGATGCGATATGGCCCGGCGAGGAGGTGACGGTAGTATCGCCACGATACTTCGGTTTCCGGTATCCACCTCGCATGTTCTCCTGGCTTGCGTCGGCCTTTCCCATCCGCTGGGCAAAGTTCCTCGAAGTAGAAGAGCGAGAGCCAAGCCCATAGGCCACGATCGCGCTCGATATCGTTCAGACCGGAATCCTTGAAGAGACTGTAAAGATATTCAGCGGAAGCATAACGGCTGCCGAACGTACGCTGCTCAATCACGATGGGTGGACTGACTTCTTCGGTTGCCTTGAGATCGGACAACAGCGCTAACGGGTATGGAAGGGGTGTTTCGCCCGTGAGAGAATCGAGGAACTCAGTGAACCGCAACATGCCCTGTTCATTCAGTCGTCTGAGATTCATTGTTCCTGTGCTCCTGTCCAATAGCGTTCATAGGTCGCCCTAATGTTGTGGCGGCGACAAAATGCTGACGTCGCGCTGTCGATCCAGTCTTCTACGCGGGACTCGTGAACTTCAGTCGGCGGATCGCCCACGCCTGGAAGGCTGACGGCGAAGCGAAGCCAGCGCGAGCACCAGTTCTCCATGTCCTCGGTGTCGCAGTGCTCTTCCTTCAGCAGGATACGCCAGAGCACTGTGCGGATCACCGAGGGATAGACAAGGGAGTGGAAGACGGGATCGCGGGCCAGCGCCCGCCAGTCACCCAGTCGGGAGTTTACCTTAAGCAGCGTTTGCTGGTCATCGAATTCGAGTTGCCAGATTTCATCACCCATATTATCGTCGGGCACCACGGGTAGAAGCGGAATCCGGTTTTCATCCTCATCGGTAAACTTGCGTGGCCTGATCTGATCAGCCTCAGCCAGGAGCAGGCCGTGAGGGTCGGCGCTGGTGACAACCTTTACACGAAACAGGATACCTTCGGTGGAATCAAAGTCACGCAGGGTTCGGTCTTCGGGTATTCGTATCGCACCCACCTGACCAAAGTCGAATCGCATGTAGTGAGTCCGGCGATAAGCCTCGATGAAGATGCGTGCTTCACCCGGCAAACTGTAACCCGACAGACTCAGACCGGCGTCGAATAAGTTCTCGCTTTTTTCTTCGCGAATGGTAATACGCGCGTCTTCGCGCCGTATGCGCTGGCGATTGGTATAGTTAAGCGTCCGAACCGGCATTGTCGGCCTCCTGGCGTCTGACTTCCACGCGCACGTCGCGCTTCGGGTCGAAGCCTGTAACCTCGATGCGAAAATCGTTACTGTCAATCTTAACCCGCAACCTGTTCTCCTTCTTCTCAAGAGCCGTTACACCATTGAGTTGGATTTTCATGCCCTCTGAGAAATCGAAATCGGCGGGGTGGTACTTCTTGAAGGGGTTGCCTCGACGAACCTGGTAGGCGACGCGAACGAGCAGTATACTCGTCGGCAGCGCTGCGTTCATATTGCCGTCGCGCACTACGAAGCCCCCCTCTACGCGCTGGATAACAAATGGCCTTGGCTGAGATACTGGGGGATTCGGCACATCCGGCCCCTTGCCCTCGTCTTTAGGCTTCTTTTGCTCGCGGGTCCGGCTTTCCTGCTCTTCCGGCGGCGCGGGGATCGAGAACAGATCGACCAGAAGCGTGCGGTCTTGCTTCTTGTCCCGTTCGAAGATGATATTCACTATTTCATGGACGCTTCGGACGACGAATTGCAGGTCCGATGCCCCGGAAACATACTTGCCCCGGAAGTTTGCCCCGTCTTTCTGCCACTGGGTGTGTGCCGGATTTTCCGAATCACCCAGGAAGGCTGCGATCGGCCCATCCTCTGCATTGAGAAGCGAACGCACGCCACGGGTCCGTGGAGCGCGAACGTCCGGAATGCTGATGCCTTCCCGAATGAAAACGGGACGGCCACTCTGCTCCGAACCGTCGCGATGAAGGAATACATCGAAAAAACTTTCGCGTGGCGATTGATCTTTCTCTCTCACGCTGACCGGAACGCGGATCGCAATCTTGTCTCCACGTTCGTATCGGTTACGAATATCGCTCAGCGACTCTTCGGGAAAAAGTTCTTTCGACCACTGCCATGCTCGCTGTGGAGCCGGGCTTGACAGCCGGACAAAGCCGGATTCGTGAAGCGAATCCGCCCACTTCGTCAATTCGACAAGTGGAAGAATTTCCCGCTCCAGGTCATTGCCGATCTTTCTAATCTCGTTCTCTAGAGTTGAGGCGTCAAGGATCGTCTGGATGCTTCTGGCTTCAACGATTACCTCCAACTGCCCTCGCAAGATCGGGCAAAAGTAACCGCGCAACACAGCGCGCACAAGGTTTTCGTCCGTAAGTTCGAGATCGCACCAGGGAACGACGATGGTGAGTCCCGGATCGTCGCCGCGCTGAGCATCGAAGGTTTTGCAAAAGGAGTCAATGAAGGTGGAGTCTTCGATAGGAAGAGTGAGAGCATTATCACCATCCTCAGAAGCACGACCAAGCCAGCCATCCGGAGCGTAGCGCGTCCCATTGACATCGTGGGATTTCAGGACCGCCATACCCATCAGCAGTTTCTTTTTATCATTTTCTCGAACCGTCAGCCCGAAAATGCTGTTGATCCGGCTGGCTCTCGGGAAGACCTGTTTCCCGACACCCCAGCGCCCGATATCCTTCTCACGTTTGTCGGAACGTCCTTCGGCCCGGAAGAAATGATAGAAATGGTTGCATGAACCGAACACCGGTTTCCACTCGGTGGGATCGCCAAGAAGCCCAGTTGTCCCAAAGTCTTCAAACACGAGAATAGGGCAGTCGTCGCAGTCGTTGGGAATTTCCCGCAGCCCGTTTCCAGGCGCTTTGAGATGTTCGTCAAGGCCGTTCAGGAAAGGGGCGACAGCATCTCTTGCCACCGCAGCACCGGTTCCGCTGACGCGGATTCGAATCATGACCTTTTCGCCATTGCGCCGCGCATCGATTGAGTTCTGAATCCCCTCCCGCACGAGCGCCTCACCAGGGTCGCTGACAGCTTCTGTGGCAAAGAACTCTCCGTGAATGGGCTCTCGCGCTTTGTAAGCCGGACGCGCCGTGTTGAACTGCCACCGATAAGCCATGACCAGTTGTTCTCCTTTTCGGTGTTACAAGCCGTACTCGCCATGAAGGCTCCACGAGCACCGTACCCGCCTCGCAGAGCACAACGCCCATAAATTGATTTACCCTCGATATTCACTACTGTCCCAACGTTGAATCCGTTGCGCGTTCTAACGCAGCGACAAATATGAGCTGTGAGCCCCACATGCATTTTATCGATTTGAATTATTTTCTGCCGATAGGCCATACTTCCGCAACGTCTGAGCGAAAGGAGATGGCCGATGCATATCGGGAGAACCGTGTTTGCGCAACTGATGGACTTTGTGCCCAGCTACGAGTTTCGGCAATGCGTCGAGCGCTACCACGGCAACTACAAGGTGAAGAGCTTTTCCTGCTGGGATCAGTTCCTCTGCATGGCCTTTGCGCAACTCACCTATCGAGAGAGTCTGCGCGATATCGAGGCCTGCCTGCGTGTGGCAACGACCAAGCTGTACCATATGGGCATCCGGGGCAGAGTCGCGCGCAACACCCTGGCTCATGCCAACGAGACCCGCGACTGGCGGATCTATGCCGACTTTGCCCAGGAACTGATCCGCACGGCCAAAGCGCTGTATGCGGGCGAGGCGTTCGGACTGGACCTGGATCACACCGTCTACGCCCTCGATGCCACGATCATCGACCTGTGTCTGTCAGTGTTCCCCTGGGCCACGTTCCGCACGGGCAAGGCGGCGGTGAAGCTCCATACGCTGTTGGACCTGCGCGGCCGCATTCCCACGATGATCCGCATTACGCCCGGCACCGTGCACGAGATCAAGATCCTCGACGACCTCCTGATCGAGGCGGGCGCGCTCTACATCATGGATCGCGCGTATGTCGATTTTGGCCGTCTCTATCGGCTGCATCAGTCGCTGGCGTTCTTCGTGACGCGGGCCAAGCGCAATTTCGTTTTCAAGCGCCTCTACTCCCAACCGGTGGACAAAGCGACCGGTGTGCAAGTCGATCAGGTGATTACCGCCACCGGCTTTTACACGCAGAAAGACTACCCCGAGAAGCTCCGGCGCATCCGGTACCGCGATGCCGAGACCAAGAAGCGCCTGGTGTTCCTCACCAATAACTTCACCCTGTCTGCGCTGATGATTGCACAGCTCTACAAATGTCGCTGGCAGGTGGAACTGTTCTTCAAATGGATCAAGCAACACCTGCGGATCAAAGCGTTCTATGGCACGACCGAGAACGCCGTCAAGACCCAAATCTGGATCGCGATCTCCGTGTACGTGCTCGTCGCCATCGTCAAGAAACGGCTGAAGCTGGATCGGAGTCTCTACACAATTCTACAGATTTTGAGCGTGTCACTCTTCGAGAAAACGCCCATTTTACCGGCGCTTTCGCCTCTCGATTACGAAGAGCCGGAGACCGATGACGATAACCAGTTGATTTTACGTATTTAACGTTGGGACAGTAGTGCTCGATATTTGATATCCAGTCGTCAGGTCCTGACGGAGACGAATCGACTGGAGGAAAAGATGCCGACGACAGATTGAAAGACTAGCTAATCCACAGAATCTTCACTTCCCCGTCAACTTGCCTGAATTCCTTATCTCCTGTCACTAACTCCGCCTTCCTCGCTTTTGCCAAGGCTGCGGCGAAACAGTCAGCGTAAGACATTTTCTTGCTGGACTTGAAATCAGCCGCCTGTCGGGTCAGATCCAGATCGGCAAGGACAACCTCGATCGGCAGCGTCGCAATAAGGTGAGCCACCTCATCGGCCCGCTCACGTCCCGCCTCTCTCAGCGTGACGTAGTACACCTCGCCCCAGTTGATTACTGACACGAGGAGATCGCGCCCGGAATCTCGCGCGAGCCGAAACAGTTCGATCATCTTCTCCGCCCCGGCTTCACCCTCCAGATAGGCGATGAGACTGTACGAGTCCAGCACCCGAGGTGCCGCCCTCACAGCTCCCGCTCCTTTGCTTTTTCCTCCATTAACGCCTTCAGGAGTCTGCCCTTGGTACCGGTCATGCCTGCCATCGTCCGGATATATTCGTCAGTAATCGGCTTGAGAACGATTTCCCCCTCCCGCTCGTACAGGTACACCTGCGTGCCCTTTTTAATGCCAAACCTCCGTCGAAGCCTCGACGGGATCACCACTTGACCTTTGACCGTGACAACCGCTTTGTCCATGGAACCTCCTTTAAGAATACTTTTACTAAGTGTATACCATATATAAAATAATTAGTCAATGAAATATTATTCTTACGTTATACTTGTAGTATACCCATAGTAGATGCGTTGCCTAGGGGTGGAAATACGACTACCCTGCTCCCTCTTGTCAATCGTCGCCAAAGTGAGGATAATGACCATACCAATCCACTGAATTCCGACAATAAGCATCGGGCAAGGAGATTGCTGTCTGGTGAGGGCCCGAGGGGTCCATCCAGCGGCAGGAGGTGTGAGATGCACGTCACGCTTGAACAGGCAGAGAAGGCAATCGCAGCAGCCATCGATAAGGCCACAGAACTTGGGACGTGTATGGATATTGCGGTCGTGGACTCAGGCGCCAACTTGAAGGCATTCGTCCGGATGGACGATGCGTGGGTCGGGAGCATCGACATCGCCTTTAAGAAGGCGAAAACCGCCTGCTTCTTCGCGATGCCGACGGGACAGATCGGTAAGCTGTCGCAGCCCGGCGGCCCGCTCTACGGGATTGAGCACAGTAACGAAGGGCTCATCACCTTTCCGGGAGGGCTGCCGATCGTCAATACGGAAGGAGTCCTGATCGGAGCGATCGGGGTCAGCGGCAGCACCGTGGAGCACGACCACCTTGTGGCCAAGGCCGGGGTCGAAGCGATCGGCCTCGCCGACCTCCCGGTCCACCCCTGGCGGACCTAGCGGGTATTGGCAAGGCTCAAGCCAGGGCAAAAACCTCCAACGGCACCGTTTTGATCGGCTGACCTACTCCTCGCACGAGTTGGCGAATCTTCTCCGTGGTTTCGCGTGAAAAGGTTGCCTCCCCGCAACGCTGGCACACTTGCGTTGGAATATGCTCCACGAGAACGCGCCGACCGTCGATCATGAACACCTCGCTCATGAACTCGGATCTGGCGGCGGTGTGGCCACACACATGACAAGTAAACATGGCTACCTCCGTCTCCGGTGATCGATGCACATCATGACTGCTTCCGCAGATACTCCTCCAGCCGATGTCCCACGCCGACAATCGTCAAACCCACTACTTCTCTGGCCTTCTCGTCATACCGGATAATGACGCCTTCTCCCACGTCTAATCCCACGGCGGCGCGAGGCTGACCGAAACTCAAGTAGAGGGTGTCGGCCTCCTCATCATATTCCCAATCCAAAGGCACCTTGGTTTTTTCAACCGGAATATTGCAGTTGAACTCATATCTTAGCCTCTGTCACCGGAACTGCATTGCAGTTGGCGTCCTTCGGGAGCAGGCGCGAGAGATGTGCGAGGAAGGTCGCCTGCCACGGTCTGGCGCGCGAGAGCCGGAGCAT
>JAGWQH010000023.1 GCA_028870115.1 Candidatus Methylomirabilota bacterium | reverse complement strand
GATGAAACCTGAAACGCGGCGCAATATCAATATGATTTTAGGGATGGCTATGCTTTTGGCCTCCATGTTCGCGATGAAGTATGTTACAAAGCTGTTAATCTGGTTGGGATAACCTGTAGCTTCAGATTCCGACACCCCCGCTGTAGACCGATACGCATAGGACTCACCCATCCGATTTTCCGAAACCTCCTCATTCCGATGCTGCGCTCGCAAAAACCAAGGCTAACAGTACAAACCGGGTACATAGGTAACAGATCCGATTCCTCGAATGGTTAGCCAAAGAACTTGTCGTACTTGGCGTGCGGCCCAATCCAGAACCACTGCACCCCCTCTGGGACTGGCAGCCCAAGGGCACGGTAATGAGTACCGATCCGAACGCTACGGAAGCGTCCGCCACACACGGATTTGAATTGTAGGGATGGGTGCGCCGGATTTTGCTTGAGAAGAGCGTAGTCGCGTCTGGCGAGATCCTGGATGGCGGTTGGCAGAGCATCGAAACAGCGCCAGAATTGGCTCGACGTGAAGTGCCTCAAATCTCGCGCGCCTTACCGCTACGGTATTCAGCTAGAGCCTCTTTAGCTAACGCATCGAATTTTCCGGCAGCAGCATCTGCTTCGATCTGAGCATCCCAAGCGGCGGCATCGAACTCCAAGAACCAGCGTCGCAATTTGGCAAGTTCGTCGGGGGAAAGCCGCTCGATAGCGCGCTCAATCGACTCGACAGTTGTCATGGCATCCTCCTCAGACTTAGGAAGTCAATGCTTCCTCGAATACCCTTTGAAGAAACTTTGTCACCTCAACCTCCCCAAAAAAGTGTATCAAAACTCACTCTTCGAGTCGACTTTGCTAACGGCAGGCGTCTATTGCGCGTCCGCTGCAAAACCTTTGCTCGGCATCTTCAGACAGCCTTGTTCATGTCCACATGCAAACCAGCCGCTTTCAGTTCTTTTGCCAGTTTGAGTTTCCATGCACCCTCCGCGTCGAGCTTAACGTACTCGATACCCCTGTAGTCTGATGGTAACTCAACGCTCTCATCGTAGAGGACAGCAACCTGGGACCGTCCGAGCTTCCCCAAGAAATACCCTAGTTCTAGTATCACGTTCTGTCTAGCACGCGGCTGCGAAGCCTCCGAAGCCCCAGCCGCCTTACCCGTGTCGTCTGGCGTGAGCAAGACGATGGCGAAGGAAACCTTGCTATGGGCCTCGAGCTTCTCGACAATCGACTGGTTCTTTCCCGGTTGCTCGAAGAGGATCACGGGCTGCAGGTCCAACTTTTCGAGAAAGCGGGCCGTCTGCTGAAGGATGGCCTGATCATGGCCGTGAACCAGGAAGACTCGCCGAGACGGGGCCGT
>JAGWQH010000022.1 GCA_028870115.1 Candidatus Methylomirabilota bacterium | reverse complement strand
GTGAGCGCTCACAGGCAGCAGGCAGCGGAAGACGGTCGCGCCCGCCTCGTCCTTGATCGAGATCCGAGGCTGTAAGTCCTCCCGTCCGTGCTCCACCACGACGCGCTGGGACAGGCCGGTGACCTCATCCACCTCCTCCCGGATGGTCACCCCCTCAACAACATCCCGGAAGTGCACCCTTCCGCCGTGTTCCGCCAGGATCGCGCTCGTAAATGGGTCCCACTCCATCAACACCTGTCCCGCCTTCACCGTCGCGCCGTCCTCCACTTTCAGATGAGCGCCGTAGACGGCAGGGTAACTTTCTTTCTTGCGGCCCTTCTCGTCGATCATACTGATCATGCCATTGCGGTTCATCACCACGTGGTCGCCCTTGGCGGTCTTGACCGTACGCAGGTTCGCAAACCTGACGATCCCCGCTCCCTTGCATTCGAGCGTGCTCTGCTCCACAGCACGACTTGCAGTACCTCCGATGTGGAACGTCCGCATGGTCAACTGGGTCCCGGGTTCACCGATAGACTGCGCCGCCAAGACACCGCATGCCTCTCCCAGTTCCACCAGCCTGCCGGTGGCAAGGTTGCGGCCGTAGCACTTGACGCAGATGCCGCGTCGCGCCTCGCAGGTGAGGACAGAGCGGATTTTGACCCTGTCGATGCCGGCATTTTCGATCTTGCTGGCCAACACCTCCACGATCTCCTGATTGGCCTCCACCAGCACCTCTCCTGTGAAGGGATCAAGGACATCATCCAGGCCTACCCGACCAAGGATTCTGTCACGCAGGGGCTGAATGATCTCACCCCCTTCGATGAGGGGCGTGACCCATATTCCATTGGGTGTGCCACAATCTACCTCGGTCACAATAACATCTTGCGCCACGTCCACCAGCCGGCGCGTCAGATAGCCGGAATCCGCCGTTTTCAAGGCCGTGTCCGCCAAACCCTTTCGCGCTCCGTGAGTTGAGATAAAGTACTGCAGAACGGTGAGCCCTTCCCGGAAGTTTGCGGTGATTGGGGTCTCGATGATCTCTCCGGAGGGTTTGGCCATTAAGCCGCGCATACCCGCCAACTGCCTGATCTGCTGGCGACTGCCTCTCGCGCCGGAGTCGGCCATCATAAAGACCGGATTAAATTCTCCCTTCTCCTCTGCTTCAATCTCTCGGAACATCTCATCCGACACACGTTCGGTGACGTGGGTCCAGATGTCGATGATCTTGTTGTAGCGCTCACCCTTGGTGATCAGGCCATCCTGATACTCGCGCTCGATCTTGACGATCTCCTTATTGGCGTCGTCGATCAACTTGCTTTTCGTAGATGGGATGAGCATATCATCAATACCGATCGAGATCCCGGCAAGCGTCGCGTACCTGAACCCGAGATCCTTCAGGTTATCCAGGAGCTTTACCGTTTCCGCATTCCCGAGGAGGTAGTAGCACTGCGCGATGAGACGGGTCAACTCCCGCCTGTTCATCTCCTGGTTGATGAATCTGAGTGTCGCGGGCAGGTGTTCATTAAAAATGCAGCGGCCTGGGGTGGTCTCGATCAGTTCACCTTCGATGCGGACCTTAACGGAAGCCATCAGACCCACCTCTTCGGCGTCGTAGGCTGCCTTGACCTCGTCCAGATCGGAGAATACCCGCCCCTCGCCCTTCTCGCCGGCCCTGCTCCGGGTCAGATAGTAGCAGCCCAGCACAATATCCTGGCTGGGAGCCGCAATAGGTAAACCGTTTGCCGGAGAAAGGATATTATGGGGAGCCAGCATCAGAACCGAGGCCTCGATCTGGGCCTCCGGCGACAGCGGCACATGGACGGCCATTTGGTCACCATCGAAGTCGGCATTGAAGGCCGCGCAGACCAGGGGATGGATCTTAATCGCCTCCCCTTCCACCAGCACGGGTTCAAAGGCCTGCACGCCCAACCGATGTAACGTCGGAGCACGGTTCAGGAGGACCGGATGCTCCCGGATCACCTCTTCCAGGGCATCCCACACCTCAGGCTTACTCTTTTCTACCAATTTCTTAGCGCTCTTGATAGTGCTCACCACGCCGTCTTTGAGGAGCTTCCTGAAGATGAAGGGTTTGAACAGCTCAAGCGCCATCTTCTTCGGCAAGCCGCACTGATGCAGCTTCAATTCGGGTCCTACCACGATCACCGATCGCCCGGAGTAGTCTACTCTTTTCCCAAGCAGATTCTGCCGGAAGCGCCCCTGCTTCCCCTTCAACATCTCGGAAAGAGATTTAAGGGGACGATTGTTCTGCCCTTTCAGCGCGCGGCCACGGCGACCATTGTCGAACAGGGCATCCACCGCTTCCTGCAACATCCGCTTCTCATTGCGGATAATGATGTCGGGTGCCCGGAGCTCAATAAGACGTCTGAGCCGGTTGTTGCGATTGATCACCCGTCGGTAAAGATCGTTCAGGTCCGATGTGGCAAAACGCCCTCCGTCAAGGGGGACCAGCGGCCGAAGCTCAGGCGGCAGCACCGGAATTGCGTCCAGGATCATCCATTCCGGCTTATTGCCGGAATCGATGAAGGCCTCCACGATTCGTAATCGCTTGGTGATTTTCTTACGGTTCTGTTGGGAGGTCTCTTGAAGCATCTGCGCGTGCAGACCATCAGCCAGTTCGCGAAGGTTCAGCCGCTTCAACAGATCCCGGATAGCCCCTGCGCCAATCCCCGCCTTGAAGCCGTCTCCGTACTCTTCACAGGCCTGGCGATACTGCTCCTCGGTCAAGAGCTGTTTTAAGGCGAAGGGAGTCTTACCAGGGTTCACGACCACATATGCTTCAAAGTAGAGGACCTTCTCCAGATCGCGGAGCGATATATCAAGGAGATAGCCGATCCGGCTGGGTACGCCTTTGTAGAACCAGACGTGTACGACCGGGGAGACCAACTCGATGTGGCCCAGCCGCTGTCGCCGCGCTTTACTCCTGATCACCTCGACACCACACTTGTCGCAGACAACCCCCTTATGCTTGATCCCCTTATACTTGCCGCAGTTGCACTCCCAGTCCTTTGTCGGACCGAAGATCTTGGAACAGAACAGCCCATCCCGCTCCGGCTTGAACGTCCGATAGTTAATGGTCTCCGGCTTCTTCACCTCTCCGAAGGACCACGACCGGATCTTCTCCGGCGACGCGAGTCCGATCCGAATGGCCTTAAAGCTGGTGGGATCGATGGTCTTTTCGTCGTAGAACCCGAAAAACTTATCCAACTACTACCTCCACACCCCTGGAGATTGCGGAATACCGTACGCCGCAATCGGAGCAGGGTTACTCCTTTTTCAACTCGACATCCAGGGCTAAGCTTTGCAGCTCCTTCACTAGAACGTTAAAGGATTCCGGGAGCCCCGGATCGAGGGTGCAATCGCCTCTGACGATCGACTCGTACATCTTGGTTCGTCCCACGACATCGTCTGACTTCACGGTCAGGATCTCTTGCAGGGTATGGGCCGCCCCATACGCTTCCAGCGCCCACACCTCCATCTCGCCGAATCGCTGTCCGCCGAATTGGGCCTTCCCCCCCAGGGGCTGCTGAGTAATCAATGAGTAGGGTCCAATGGAGCGAGCATGAATCTTATCATCTACGAGATGAGCCAGTTTCATAAGATAGATATAGCCGACCGTCACCTCCTGATGGAACGGCTTACCGGTGCGTCCGTCGTAGAGACTCGTCTTCCCGGAATCGGGCAGACCGGCCCGCTTGAGCCACGCCTTGATCTCTTTCTCTTTGGCTCCATCAAAGACCGGCGAGGCAACCCGCAACCCCATGACCCCTGCCGCCCAGCCCAAGTGAGTCTCCAGAATCTGGCCTACGTTCATCCGGGAAGGCACGCCCAGCGGATTCAGGACCACCTCGACGGGCGTCCCGTCAGGCAGATAGGGCATATCCTCCTCGGGCAGGACCTTCGCGATCACGCCCTTGTTCCCGTGTCGGCCGGCCATCTTATCACCGACAGAGAGCTTTCGCTTCATGGCCACGTAGACCTTGACCATCTTGAAAACCCCGGGGGCGAGTTCATCTCCTCGGGTCGCTCTGCTGATTCGCTCCTCCAAGAGCGTTTGCAAGACGTGGACCTGATTGTCTGCCGCATCGCTGATTCTGCTCGCCTTCCGACCTAACTCTTCGTCTAATCGCCCTGCGAGATCCACCAGGTTCTCGTGGGGCAGCTTATCCAGGATCTCGCCGGTCAACTTCTTCCCCTTGGGAACCATGATCTTACGCGTAAGCCGGCTCCGGATCTCTTTAGTGACATGTATGCCATCGAGGAGGGAACGCAGCTTTCTGTCTCGATCTGAAGCGATGATGCTGATCTCATCTTCGAAGTCTCTGCGGAGTCGGTTGACCTCTTCGTCCTCAATCGACTTGGCCCGCTCGTCCTTCTCAACGCCTTTTCTTGAGAAGACCTTCACATCAACCACCGTGCCGCAGATCCCGGGCGGGACATAGAGCGAGGCATCCCGTACATCTTCGGCCTTTTCGCCAAAGATGGCTCGCAACAGCCGCTCCTCAGGGGTGAGCACGGTTTCACCCTTAGGGGTCACCTTGCCCACCAGGATATCCCCTGGCTTCACCTCGGCCCCGATCCGGACGATCCCACTCTCGTCAAGATCTTTGAGCGCGTCCTCGCCCACATTCGGGGTATCGCGCGTAATCTCCTCCTTGCCCAGTTTCGTCTCACGCGCCTCGACCTCAAACTCCTCGATATGGATAGAGGTATAGCGATCATCCTTGACCAGCCGCTCGCTGATCAGGATCGCATCCTCAAAGTTATACCCACCCCATGGCATGAACGCAACCAGCACGTTCTGCCCCAGCGCCAGTTCGCCGTTCTGAGTCGCCGGACCGTCGGCGATCGCCTGGCCTTTGGCAATCCGGTCCCCCTTACTCACAATCGGCTTCTGCGTAAGACACGTATTCTGGTTGCTACGGCGAAACTTCACCAAGGTGTAGATGTCCACCCCCGTATCGTCCCCGCCGTCTTCACCCCTGCCGTCCGAGGAGCGGACAATGATCCGGTCAGCGGTCACCGATTCGACAATCCCTCCGCGTCGGGCCACCACAACAGCCCCGGAGTCTCTCGCCGCGGGATGTTCCATCCCGGTTCCGACCACGGGAGCCTCCGGCCGCAGGAGGGGCACCGCCTGGCGTTGCATGTTGGCGCCCATCAAGGCACGATTGGCGTCATCATGTTCGAGGAACGGGACCAGCGAAGTAGAGACCCCGACAAGTTGCTTCGGGGCGACATCCATGTATTCGACCTGAGCGGGGGGGACCGTGATAAAGTTGCCGCCGGATCGCGCCGAAACCCGTTCTGATGTGAACCGCCCCCGTCCATCCAACTCCGCGTTGGCCTGTGCGATGGTGTACTTCTCCTCCTCATCGGCCGTCAGATACTCGATCTCATCGGTCACAGCCTCATCCCGGACCTTGCGATACGGGGTCTCGATAAAGCCGAAATCGTTGACGCGGGCATAGGTAGACAGGCTGGCGATGAGACCGACGTTGGGGCCCTCCGGCGTTTCAATGGGACACATCCGTCCGTAGTGAGTCGGGTGCACGTCCCGGACCTCAAACCCTGCCCGTTCCCGCGACAGCCCGCCAGGGCCCAAAGCCGACAGGCGCCGCTTATGAGTCAGCTCAGCCAGCGGATTCGTCTGATCCATAAACTGAGACAACTGGGAACTGCCGAAAAACTCTTTCAACGCCGCCGTAACCGGCTTGGCGTTGACCAGGTCGTGCGGCATCAGGGTCTCCAACTCCTGCGTACTCATTCGCTCACGAACCGCTCGCTCCATTCGAGCCAATCCGATCCGAAACTGTTCTTCCAGGAGCTCGCCGGCCGACCGGACCCGACGATTGCCCAGATGGTCGATATCATCCACGGAGGTCCCGGCCTCCCCGTGCTTCAGCCTGAGAAGATATCGGATGGTCTCTACGATGTCGTCTACCTGGCCTATCCGTTCCTCCATGCCGGACGGTCGATATCGGCGGCACATGAGGGCATGAACCTCAAGCGGTACTTCAAGGCCGAGCTTACGATTGATCTTCAGACGTCCAACCTTGGAAAGATCGTAGCGCTTAGGATTGAAGAAGATGGATTCAAGAAACGCCTTGGTGGCTTCCTCGTTGGGCGGGTCACCCGGTCGCATTCTCCGGTACATCTCGGTCAGGGCGTCCTTTTCGGAGCGGGTCGAGTCGCGAACGATACTCTCCCGAATCTCAAATACATCCCGACCATCCACGCTGGCCAGTACGGCGAAGCTGCTCACTCCGCTTTTGAGAACCCGTTCCAGCGTTTCTTCCGTGATCTCCTGCGCGCATTCAAGGATCACCTCACCGCTTTTTGTGTCCACAATATCAGCGGCTGCAATCCTGCCGATGAGATCTTCTCTGTAGAGAGACACCTCCGTAATCTTCAGAGCCTGCAGTCGCTTCTGGGCCGCCTTTGTGATTCGCTTGGTCGCTCCGAGAATCAGTTGCCTAGTGTGAGGATCGGAAATATCCCTGCTCACTCGGAAACTAGTTGCGCCAGGCGACCCTACATGGAGCAGGAACTCCTTCCCCTTCTCTATACGCAACACATCCCGCTCATAGAAAAGGTTCAGGATCTCCTCATTGCTGCCGTAGCCGATGGCCCGCAGCAGAATCGACGCCAGAAATCTCCGTCTTCGGTCTACCCGGACATGGAGTACGTCATTCGCATCGAACTCGAATTCCAGCCAAGAGCCCCGGTACGGGATGAGGCGAGCGGAGTAGAGGATCTTGCCGCTCGGGTGAGTTTTACCGCTGTCATGGTCAAAGAAAACGCCTGGAGAGCGGTGGAGTTGGCTGACTACCACCCGCTCCGTTCCATTGATAATAAAAGTCCCTTGCGGTGTCATCAAGGGCATCTCTCCCAGGTAGACCTCTTGCTCTTTGATGTCCCTGATACTGCCGGGCTCGGAACCGACCGGCTTATCCCAGACCATCAGGCGAAGGGTCACTTTGAGCGGAACGGAGCACGTCATCCCCTTCTCAAGCGATTCCTCCGCACCGTACTTGGGTACCCCGAACTCGTACTTCACAAAGTCCAGGGACGCCGAGTTATCGTAATTAAAAATCGGAAAGATACTGGCGAAGGCCCCCTGAAGGCCGATCTCCTCGCGCGCGTGCGGCGGAACCTTCATCTGCAGAAACTGATCGAAGGACCGTCGCTGGATTTCAATCAGATTGGGAATAGAGATCACCTCTTTGATTTTGCTGAAATTCCAGCGCTCAGCAGCCACACTCTTCTTCACGAGGGCCATACGTTCTTCACTCCTTTTCTTTCTGTATTACTTGTATTACTTAAGTTCTGCAGTCGCGCCGGTCGCCTCGAGCTTCGCTTTGATCTCCTCCGCCTCAGCTTTCGACAGCCCTTCCTTCACCGGCTTAGGAGCGCCCTCGACCAGGTCCTTGGCCTCTTTCAGACCCAGTCCGGTAATGGCCCTCACCTCCTTGATCACCTGGATTTTCTTTTCCCCCACCGAGGCGAGGATGACCGAGAACTCCGTCTTCTCCTCAGCTACCGGCGCTGCAGCGGCCGAAGCCCCTCCGTGGCCAACCGCCGCCACCGGCATCATCGCCGTTGCAGAGACTCCAAATTTGTCCTCAATCCCCTTCACCAGTTTATTGAGGTCCAACACGGTCCAATTCTCAATCGAGTCCAACACGTCATCAACTGTGACCTTTGCCATCGTCATTCCTCTCCTTGACTGCGTAGTAACAGATATGCCGACGATGCCCGGGCCGCTTTAGGCCAAGGCTGGTCCCTACCCCTTCTGCCGCCTCACCGCCTCCAGGACCATCAGGAGGGAACGAAGGGGTCCATATAGTACAGCCACGAGGCCGCGCAGGGGGGATTGCACAATACCGGCGAGTCTAGCCGCAAGCACCTCACGCGGAGGAAGATCGGCCACCGCCATCACCTCTGACCCGGCCAGCACCCTTCCCTCCGCGAAACCGGCTTTGATCTGGAAGGTCGGTTTCGTCTTACTGAATGCAGCGAGGAGCTTGGCCGGCGCGGTAGGATCACCTTTGCCATGAATAATCGCTGTTGAGCCGACAAGATACGGCTTGAGATCCTGGAGCTCCGTCGCTGCAGTGGCCAGTCTGGCGAGGGTGTTCTTCACGACCCGAAGAGTCACCCCTTGCTGCCGAAGCTGTTTTCTCAGTTCGGTCAACTCGCTCATTGTGAGGCCCCGAGGGTCTGCCAGCATAGCGACCGTCGCCCCTGCCAGCACGGTCTTGAGCTCATCAACCACCGCTGCTTTTTCTACCCGCTTCACTGTCCCCTCCATGCTCGGTCAGCTGACTACCCTAGCTCTTTGCCAACCCCACCAGGGTATCAAGGTCCACCCTTACACCCGGCCCCATTGTCGACGATATAGCGACCCCGTTGAGGTATCGACCCTTACTGGAAGCCGGCTTGGCCCGGAGCAACGCCTCCAGCAACGCCACGGCATTCTCATAGAGCTGATTCGCCGTAAAGGAGGCCTTGCCGAACGGCGCATGCACGATCCCTGCCTTCTCCGTGCGATACTCAATCTTTCCGCCCTTAAACTCTCTGACCGCTCTTCCAACATCGAAGGTGACGGTGCCGGTCTTCGGGTTAGGCATCAATCCCCGAGGACCAAGAACCTTTCCGAGGCGTCCCACTAAACCCATGACGTTCGGGGTTGCGATCGCCCGATCGAATTCGAACCAACCCTGTTGGATCTTCTCTATCAAGTCTTCACAGCCCACGTAATCGGCGCCAGCCTCCCGAGCGTCTTTCTCTTGTTCGCCCTTTATGAAAACCAGTACTCGAATACTCTTCCCTGTTCCATGGGGCAAGACCACCGTACCCCTTACCATCTGATCAGCGTGCTTCGGATCGACCCCCAGGCGGACAGCAATTTCCATGGTCTCATCGAACTTCGCGCCGGCATTCGACTTTACCACCTCTATCGCCTTAGCCAAGTCGCACGAGCCTACCCGTGTCACCGTTTCCGAAGCCGCCCCGTAGCGCTTTCCAGCTTTCGACATGTTCTCCACCCCATCCAAGCAGGGTCTAGGGTTTAGGGGTCAGGGGTTAGGTTATCCCTTCACCTTATCCCCCGTACCCTGTTTTTAGACTACCTCGATCCCCATAGTCTTCGCCGTTCCCTCGATAATCCTGACAGCCGACTCAAGCGACAGCGCATTCAAGTCCGGCATCTTCGTTCGCGCAATCTCCTCTACCTGTTTCCTGGTCACCTGTCCTACCTTTGTGCGATTCGGTTCTTTCGAGGCCTTGGCGATTCCAACAGCCTGCTTCAGTAAGATTGCCGCCGGGGGAGTCTTGGTAACGAACGTGAAAGTCCGATCCACGTAGATCGTGATAACAACAGGAATCACCAGACCCTCTTCTGATGCTGTCTGCGCATTGAAGGCCTTGCAGAATTCCATGATATTGACGCCATGCTGCCCGAGCGCAGGGCCGACCGGCGGCGCCGGGTTGGCCTTGCCGGCTGGAACCTGAAGTTTCACAATCGCTGTAACTTTTTTTGCCATAAGGACCTCACATGCAGAAGCTGTCAGCTGTTAGCTGTTCTTTCAAACCTTTTCAACCTGTAGAAACTCCAAGTCCACCGGTGTCGGTCGCCCGAAGATGCTGACCATCACCTTCAACCGCCCCTTTTCGGGTTTCACCTCATCAACGAGGCCGGTAAAGTTGGCGAACGGACCATCGATGACTCGAACACTTTCTCCGCGAAGGAACATTACCCTGTGTTTCGGCCGCTCGGCCCCTTCCTCTACCTGCTGCAGGATGGTTTGTACCTGCTCCTCCGGAACCGGCGTCGGTTGGGTCGCCGGGCCAACAAAGCCGGTCACTTTCGGGGTATTCTTGACAAGATACCAAAGCTGCTCGGACATCTCCGCCTTGATCAGCACGTACCCTGGAAAGAATTTCCGTGAGGAAACCGTTCGTTTCCCCTTTTTGAGTTCTACCACGTCTTCGGTAGGAATCATGACCTTAGAGATCTTATCAGACAGCCCCAACGCCGCAGCTCGCTGCTCGATACTCTCCTTCACCTTGTTCTCAAAACCCGAATACGTATGGATGACGTACCAACTTTGCGACATGGCCTGATCTGCTGGCATCGATTGACCCGGCTACCTGACCAACAGGGTAAGCAGCCTCTGCAACGTGGCGTCTATCACCCCGAGGAAGAGCGAGAGAATAAAGACCGATACGATGACAACGATAGTAGACCCTACGACTTCTTTCCTTAGGGGCCAGTTGACCTTTTTCAGCTCAATCCTGACCTCTTTTAAGAATTGAACCAACTGCTCCCACCGTTGCATCATCGTCGTCTTTCCGCTCCTCCGGCTCTCCGACTTCGGTAGATCATCTCACTCTGACCCTGAGATGGTAAGCTCCGACATAAGATCTCAAGAAGGCGAATGTGTCGCCGCCGAACTGCTGCCGAGACGTTACCTTTTCTAAAACTGCGAAAGGTTCTCACGCCGTCATGTGGCAGGCCAGGAGGGATTTGAACCCCCAACCCTCGGATTTGGAGTCCGATGCTCTGCCGTTAGAGCTACTGGCCTCTCATGGGTTCCAGGCTCCATATCTCAATCACCTCAGCCATAAATCCGGATCCTGGCCGACACCTGGAACTTAAAACCGGGAACAGTTTTACTTGGCTTCCTTGTGGGCGGTGTGCTTGCGGCACCAACGACAGTATTTGCTCAGTTCAACCCTATCCGGCGTATTCTGTTTATTCTTCGTCGTTGAATAATTTCGCCTTTTGCACTCACCACAGGCCAATGTAATTATCTCACGCATCGTTGCTCCGCACGCTCCCTGCGCTCTCTATGAGGGAAGCACTCGCTACCTGTAAGCCGTAATTCTGAGCGACACCCACTCCTACTCCACCACCTCGCTCACCACGCCGGCCCCGACGGTGCGGCCGCCCTCGCGGATCGCGAAGCGTAACTCCTTCTCCATGGCGATCGGCTGAATCAGTTCGACCGCAAGGCTG
>JAGWQH010000021.1 GCA_028870115.1 Candidatus Methylomirabilota bacterium | reverse complement strand
ATGCTCCGGCTCTCGCGCGCCAGACCGTGGCAGGCGACCTTCCTCGCACATCTCTCGCGCCTGCTCCCGAAGGACGCCAACTGCAATGCAGTTCCGGTGACAGAGGCTAAGATATGAGTTCAACTGCAATATTCCGGTTGAGAAGCCAAGTGAGCTCCATCCGCTCAGAATAGAACACGAACCAGAGTCCTGTCTTGGTTCATGCTCTATCGCCGCGAAGAGGGCCGCGTCGTCCTCTATAACGTCGCGGGACCGGGCCTTGTTCTGCACCATCGCGATCGATCCGTCGCGTCGACGAATGATGGCATCGACAGCATGATCGTCTACAAGGGGGACATAGACATCCATCCCCTCCTTGAGCATCCGCCCGATGATCCAGTACTCGATGCGCTTCCAGAACCCAGCCAAGTTCCGGAACGGCTTCCCTACGGCCACGACGCCCTCCTCCTGTTGTCAGGCTAACCACTGAGTGCGCTGGTCAGCATATCCCGATCCTCAGGCTTCCAAGAATGCGGCAATTCTCTTTGGTTTCTAAGGAGTTGTCAAGGTTGTCAGGAAGGCACCGCTACAGGCGAGCACAAATCGGGCGCTAATGCTCGGTTGACCGGGGGTTCAAAAGCGAAGCGGGGGGCGGTAGTTAGGCGGTGGCGCGCTGCGGCCGTTCTTTCCGCCGCTGCAGCCATCGCTCGAACGAGGCGGGACTTTCTGTCGACTTCTTGCCAAGCAACAATCCCTCGACACCAATATCTTCGTCCAGATCCGGCCAGTGGACCCCGTAGCCAGCGCCGCTGATTTGAAAATGAGCGCGTTCAGCCGGCGTACCATGCGCCAAACGTGGATACCAGCCGATGGGAATCGAGATGGTCCGCCCGTCCTCGAGATCTAGGGCCAGCGTGTCGTCCGTCATTATGACGTTTACGACTCTAGCCAATGCGGGTGTCACCGCCGCAGAATGCATCCCATTCATTCTTCAAGACCTCCAGATTCTCACGGATCATGCGCTCAATGTCGCGTAGCTCCTTGCGGCTATAGCCACGATTGTCGGCCAATGCTACGTCGGGATCAAGCCAGAATTTGGCGCTCCGATTCTCCCGGTCCACATGCATATGTTGTGGCTCACCGCAATCGTACGAGTAAAAGTAGAAACGATAAGCGTCGATTCGTAACGCGGTTGGCATAGTCAGAAGTCTTCCGCACGCTCCTTCGCCGCACGTAGTCAGATGCTAATGCGAGAGTTGCCTGGATGTCAAGGGTAAGGTCAGAGGGAGCAGGCAGGTATGTCGGCGATGCGAGATTAGATCCGGCGGCCGACGGCTAGGGCGATGGGGCGCAGTTCGTCCATGAGCTGCTGGAATTTGTTGAGCTTGAGCGATTGCAGCCCGTCGGATTGGGCCACTTCAGGATTGGGATGGACCTCAATCAAGAGCCCGTCGGCCCCACAGGCGACCGACGCCTTGGCCATCGGCGCCACATACTCCCAGTGGCCCGTGCCGTGGCTGGGGTCTATGATGACCGGCAGGTGGGTCAGCTTATTGAGGACGGGGACCGCGCTCAGATCCAAGGTAAAGCGGGTAGCGGTTTCGAAGGTCCGAATCCCGCGCTCGCAGAGGGCGACATTGTAATTGCCTTCGGACAGGATATACTCAGCCGCCATCAAGAATTCCTTAATGGTGGTCGCCATCCCCCGCTTGAGCAGAACCGGCTTACCGACCTCGCCGGCCCGCTTCAGCAGCGCAAAGTTCTGGACGTTGCGGGCGCCGATCTGCAGAATATCGGCATACGCCGCCACCAGCTCCACGTCCATGGGGTTGACGACCTCGGTGATGATCTTCAGGCCAGTCGCCGCCCTCGCGACATCCAAGTACTTGAGCCCCTCCTCGGCCAGGCCTTGAAAGGCGTAGGGCGAGGTGCGCGGCTTGAACGCCCCTCCCCGGAGGACCGTAGCCCCGGCCGCCTTGACGGCCTGGGCGGTCTGCAGCATCTGCGCCTCGCTCTCTACCGAGCAGGGGCCGGCCATGACCACGACCGCCGGTCCGCCGATCTCCAGATCCCCCACCCGGACGATACTCTTGCCGCCCTTTACCTCTCGGCTCGCCAGTTTGAACGGCTGCAGGATCGGAACGACAGTGTCTACTCCCGGCATCACTTCCAGTGATTGCAGGCGATCTTTACCCCGCTCATCCCCCACGGCCCCGATGACCGTCCGCTGCGTCCCCTCGATGATATGGGCCTGATATCCGAGCTCCTCGATCCGCCGAATGACGTCTCGGACCTGGCTCTCGTGAGCGCCTGTTTTCATGACGATAATCATTCCGATTCCCTTACGATGGCCGCCCCTTGGCCGCGACCGCCATTCTGGCAAGCGCCCGCTCAAGGGCGGCCTGGGCCCTGGCATGATCGATGGTTTCGTCCCCGAAGCCACGTAGCCGTTCCTCAGCCCTAAGCTTCGCCTGTTCAGCCCTGGCCAGGTCGATCTCCTCCGGTCGCTCCGCCGACTCCACCAGGACGATTACCTTGTCGGGGCGAACCTCGGCGTACCCCCAGTCGACGGCCAGAAACCGCTCCTTCCGCCCCCGCGTATAGGATAGCTCCCCGATCTTCAGCGTCGTCATAAAGGGGGTGTGGCCGGGCCAGACGCCGAAATATCCCTCCTGTCCGGGCGCCATCAGCTCTTCAACCTCCTCGCTGATGATCAGCCGCTGAGGCGTGACCACCTCGAGCATGAACGTTTGACTGTGTTGCTCTGCCATGACGTTACGGCGCCCCTTGCAACAGGATTACTTGTGCCCCGCGAGCTTTTCGGCCTTCTCCCGGGCCTCATCGAGGGTCCCGACCATGTAGAAGGCCTGCTCCGGCAGATCGTCCGCCTTCCCCTCAATCAGCTCCTTGAATCCCTGGATCGAGTCTTTCAGTTTGACGTAGCGGCCGGGCTGACCCGTGAACTGCTCCGCCACGAAGAAGGGTTGGGACAGGAATCGCTGAACCTTTCTCGCCCGCGCCACCACCAACTTGTCGTCCTCGGACAGCTCGTCCATCCCCAGGATGGCGATGATGTCCTGGAGGTCCTTGTAGCGCTGCAGGATCTTCTGGATTGACCTGGCCGCAGAGTAGTGCTCTTCACCCACGACGCGGGGGTCGAGAATCCGGGAGGTGGAGGCCAGCGGATCGACCGCAGGGTAGATCCCCAGCTCGGTAAGCTGCCGGGAAAGGACCGTCGTCGCGTCCAGGTGGGCAAAGGCTGCGGCCGGAGCCGGGTCGGTGATGTCGTCGGCCGGTACGTAGATGGCTTGCACCGAGGTAATGGAGCCGGTCTTGGTCGAGGTGATCCGCTCCTGCAGCTCGCCCATCTCTGTCCCCAGCGTCGGTTGATAGCCGACGGCCGATGGCATCCGGCCAAGCAGCGCCGAGACCTCGGAGCCGGCCTGCGTAAAGCGGAAGATATTATCGACGAACAGCAGGACGTCCTGTTTCTCCTCGTCTCTGAAGTATTCGGCAACGGTCAGCCCGGTCAGTGCCACTCGCAGCCGCGATCCGGGCGGCTCGGTCATCTGGCCGTAAATCAGGGCGGTTTTCTCAATAACCCCCGACTCCTTCATCTCCAGCCACAGGTCGTTTCCCTCGCGAGTCCGCTCGCCCACCCCCGCAAAGACCGAGAGGCCGCCATGCTCCATGGCGATGTTGCGGATCAGCTCCATAATGACGACGGTCTTGCCGACCCCGGCGCCGCCGAAGAGGCCGGTCTTGCCGCCCTTGGTATACGGTTCCAGCAGATCGATGACCTTGATGCCGGTCTCCAGGATCTCGACCTTGGTCGCCTGTTCGTCGAAGGCTGGGGCGGGGCGGTGAATCGGGTAGTGCGTCTTGGCGTCTATCGGCCCCTGCTTATCCACCGGCTCCCCGATCACGTTCATGATCCGACCGAGGGCAGCCCGGCCCACGGGAATGGTGATCGGCGCGCCGGTGTCAACGACCTCCATCCCCCGGACAAGCCCGTCGGTGGAGGAGAGGGCGATGGCTCGAATCCGGCTCTCTCCCAGGTGTTGGGCCACCTCCACAATCAGCCGTTCACTGTAGGAAAAGATATCCTTGGTCTGCTGGGCCTTGACCTCGAGGGCGTTGTGAATGGCCGGCAGTTTGCCCGGGTCAAACTCGACATCGACGACAGGTCCGATGACCTGTACGATCTTCCCTGCGTTCATGATCCTGCTCCTCACCTTTTCCGTACGCTAGACACTGTGCGCGCTCTATCCTTTAGCCGCCCGCAACGCCTCGGCCCCACCGACAACCTCGAGCAGCTCCTTGGTGATTCGTTCCTGCCGCGCCTTGTTGAACTGCAACGTCAGCAGGTCGATCATCTCTGAGGCGTTCTTGCTCGCCGCATCCATAGCGGTCATCCGGGCGCCGTACTCACCAGCCAACGATTCCATGAGCGCCCTGTACACCTGCACCTCAACATGTTTGGGCAGCAGCCCCTCCAGGATCACCTGCGGCGACGGCTCGTAAATGAAGTCGATGGCAGCCAGCTCCTCAGGGGCTTGCAACGGCTCAATGGGCAGCAGCCGCTCCACCACGACCCGCTGCGTCGCGACCGACTTAAACTCATTATAGACCAACTGGATCTCGTCCGCCTCCTCGGCCACGTAGGCGTTCGCCAACTCTCGGCCCAACGCGGCCGCATGGTCATACGCCAACCGATCGAAAAAGCCGACCTGTTCCGACCGGATCGTATAGGGACGGCGCCGATAGAAATCGCGCGTCTTGCGCCCGACCACGACCAGCGTGACGGTGGTTTCGCCGGGTGTTGTGCGGAGCAACTCCAGCGACCGGCGCATGATATTGCTGTTAAACCCGCCGCACAGCCCCTTGTCGGCAGCAATGACGACGATGATCTTTTTGCCGGTTTCGCGTCGACAGAGCAGCGGATGATACTGGGGGTCGGCCCTCAGGGCCAGGCTGGCCAGCACCTCCTGCATCTTGAAGGCATAGGGACGCGCCTCCAGGATGCGCTCCTGGGCCCGACGCAGCTTGGCTGCCGCCACCAGCTTCATCGCCTTGGTGATCTGCTGTGTGCTTTTGACCGATGTAATGCGCCGCTTAATGTCGCGTAAAGTCGCCATTGCGTTGTCGGCTTTCCCCTAAACCCTATCCCCTGCCTTACGCCGCCTTTCGGGCAGCGAGAAACTCCGTCTTGCACTCGGTAATCGCCTGGTCCATCTCGGCGCGGAGGGCATCACTGAGCTCGCGCTTTTCCTTGATCTCCTGAAAGATACCCGGATACCGTCCCTGAACCGAGTTGTATAGCGTCCCCTCGAATTGCAAGACTGCATCAACCGGAAGCTCGTCCAGGTGGCCGGCCGTCCCCGCGTAGATGATGAGGATCTGTCGTTCGACCTCGAGGGGCACATACTGTCCCTGTTTCAGCACCTCGACCATTCGCGCGCCCCGATTGAGCTGAGCCTGGGTCGCCTTGTCCAGTTCACTCCCGAATTGGGCAAATGCTGCCATCTCCCGATACTGCGCCAAGTCCAGCCGAAGCTTACCGGCCACCTGCCGCATCGCCTTGATCTGGGCCGAGCCGCCGACCCGGGAGACCGACAGGCCGACGTTGATGGCCGGGCGGATGCCGGCGAAGAACAGATCGGTTTCCAGATAGATCTGGCCGTCGGTGATCGAGATCACGTTGGTCGGAATGTAGGCCGAGACATCGCCAAGCTGCGTCTCGATGATCGGGAGCGCCGTGAGCGACCCTCCGCCCAGATCGTCATTCAGTTTGGCCCCCCGCTCCAGAAGGCGCGAGTGCAGGTAGAAGACGTCGCCCGGATAGGCCTCGCGGCCGGGCGGCCGACGCAGCAGCAGCGAGAGTTGGCGGTAGGCCTGGGCATGCTTGGACAGGTCGTCGTAGATGCAAAGGGAGTGACGCCCAGAGTCTCGGAAATACTCGCCCATGGCGCAGCCGGCGTAGGGGGCGATATACTGGAGCGGCGCCGCCTCCGAGGCGGTGGCCGCCACAACCATGGTGTAGGCCATAGCCCCGGCCTCTTCCAGCGTCTTGACCACCTGGGCTACAGTGGACCGCTTCTGACCAACGGCTACGTAGACGCAGAAGACGTCCTTGCCCCTCTGGTTGATGATCGCGTCAATAGCGACGGCGGTCTTGCCGGTCTGCCGGTCGCCGATGATCAGCTCGCGCTGTCCCCGGCCGATCGGGATCATCGCATCGATGGCCTTGATGCCGGTCTGAAGCGCCTCCTTGACCGGTCGGCGGTCCACCACCCCTGGGGCCAACCGCTCAATGGGCCGAAGCTCTTTGGCGTCGATCGGTCCCTTGCCGTCGATCGGCTGGCCCAGGGCGTTCACTACCCTCCCTACCAGCGCTTCGCCCACCGGCACGGAGGCGATCCGGCCCGTCCGCTTGACCAGATCACCTTCTTTGATCGCCTCGGCCTCGCCCAACAGGACCGCGCCGACGTTATCCTCCTCAAGGTTCAGCACCATGCCGAAGACGTCGTGCGGAAACTCCAGGAGCTCGCCGGCCATCGCCTTTTCCAGGCCGTAGATACGAGCGATTCCGTCGCCCGCCTCGATGACGGTACCGATCTCCGCCACATCCACAAGCGCCTCGTACCCGGCCAGTTGCTGCTTGATGATTTCGGTGATCTCTTCCGCTTTGATCTGCGCCATTTCGCTACCCTTTCAGTATCAGCAATACTCGCTCTTCAGCAGATATTCGCGCACCTTTTTCAGTTGTGTCCGTACGGACCCATCATAGATGGTGCTGCCGATCTGCGCGACAAACCCGCCCACAATGGAGGGATCGACTCGGGTCTCCAGATAGATCTCCTTTCCCGTCGCCGTCCGCAGGCGCTCCTTCAGCCCATGAATGATCGGCTCGGACAGCGGTACAGCCGAAGTCACCGTGGCCTTCCCGCGACCCAGCCGCTCATCGGTCAGCTCCTCATAGGCGAGGGCAATCTCTCCGAGGTGCGGGAGCCGCCGTTTCTCCAGGATCAGATTCAGAAAGTTCGTGGTGAGCGGCTTCACACCCACCCCTTCCGCGATCGTGTGCAGGATGCGCCGTTTATCAGGTAGCGGGATGGCGGGACTCGCAAAGAAGGTAGCCACCTCGCGAGTTCGTTTCATGGTCTCTACAACCGTGCGGAGATCGCGCCCGACCGCCTCCAACACCTGTTGCTCGGCGGCGACGTCCGCCAGCGCCTTAGCGTACCTCCTGGAAAGGCCGCCAGCCCTCACCGACCGCTCCCAATCTCGGCCATCACCTGCTCCGCCAAGCGGCGGTGATCATCGGTCGTGAGGCTACGGGCAATAACGCGCTCCGCGACCCCCAGCGAGAGGCCCACCACCTCCTCGCGAAGCTCAACCTTCGCCCTTTTGACCTCCTGTTCGATCTGCGCCTTGGCCTCTGTTACGAGACGAGCGGCCTCTTCGCGCGACGCTTTCAGCAGTCGCTGTCGTTCTTCCTCCACCTCACGAACCGCCGACTCCCGCATCGCGGCCGCCTCCCGCCGGGTGGCGAGAATCTGTGCTTCGTACTCTTTCTGCGTCTGGGCCGCAGCCTCTCTGGCTGCCTTCGCCTCCTCCAGAGAACGCTTGATGCCGTCGGCCCGTGTCGCCAGGAACTGGGTGAGCGGCTTGAACAGGAACTTGTACAGTACGGCGATCAGAATGAGAAAGTTTACAACCTGAATGAGCAACGTCTTGTTCAGGTTGATGATCCCGGGCTGCTCCCCTCCATGGGCCTCTTCGGCAGCCCACGCAGGGAAGGCCACGAGAAGCGCGGCTAGGCCGAGGAAACAGGCGACTACCGCGATAAGCCGGATGCGATCCTTCGTCATGACTGCTGATCCTCCATCCCGGTACTGCTACTGTGCGAAAACGACGAACGAACGACGAAATAGCCGCCCATCCCAAGCTGAACCGCCAGCAGGCCGAGCGCCATCCCGATCAGATTCACCGGCAGGTAGACGATCACGAAGAAGACGATGACGGCGACTCCGAAGAGCCTAAGAATAGATCGGATCCACCAGTACCGCTGACCACGCGACCGAGGCGCCGGGCGCTCCGTGAGACGGACGACGGTTTGAACAATGAGCCTGAAGCTGAACAGGCTGACGAGAGCGCCGGTGGCAAAGCCCAAGGCCCAATCCCACTTCCCGAACAGCCCAAAACCGACAAGTCCGGCCACGACCAGGCCGAGCGCGCCTACCAGCGTACCCCGGACGAACTGCTCCCGCTCGTTCATACCACCGGCAAAAAAGCGCTGCCGGATCCCTCCAGCCGGATCTGGCAGCTCTGAAGATCGTGAAAACTCGCTCAAGCTTGCCCTACTGATTCAGATTTGTCAAGCCTTTTTTGGCCGCGAACGTGGCCGCTTTTTGGGGTGTCGCGCATCTAAGTGCACCTACCCCTTGCCCCGATCTTTCCCCCGGTCCCAGCCGCTCCCGGCACGGAGCAGGCGCGAGATAGCGGTCAAAGAGTACGCCATAAGCTCAGCTACCAAGAAGGAGATCGGTGAACCCGGATGCGGTCAGGCCGGCAGCCTTGAGGATCGATTTGAGGGTCTTGGGCTTGAGAATTCGCTGACCGTGGACGGGAACGGTTACGCGATGCGTAAAGCGGTCGCCAAGTCGGCGGTGTAGGTAGACATGACTACCTTCTTGATCGAACACCACGAATCCGGCTCGTTTAAGCGCTCGAACGGCCTCCTTGCCGGAGACCCGAGGAAGGCGCGGCATTACACGGCAACCTCAAGCGCCTCCACCTCTTTCGCTGCCTTCGCCTTCTTGAGCAGGATATGCTCCCGCGTGACTGCGCGCAGGTACAGCCTGATGGCCTCTCTGACGTTCTTAATAGCCTCTTGCCGTGTCTCGCCTTCGCTCACACAGCCTGGCAGCGCCGGACACGTTGCCGTGTACCCTTCCCGCTGGTTGCCTTCCAAAACAATCGGCAGCTTCATCGCGCAATCCTTCTCTAGTGTAGTGCGTCTAACGCTTCTTTACATTCACCGTTCGCCCTGAGCCTGTCGAAGGGTGAAGCATTTCGGCCACTTCCGTTCATGGTTCGACAAGCTCACCACGAACGGACTGTAAAGGGACTTATGACGCACTACACTAGCACGTTACACGCTTTCCGCTATGCTCAATAACAATGCTGAGCTACGGGCACGTTGGGAACACGGACCAAGGTTTGCTTACCAAGGCGCCTCCGGCACACTGCTCCAGGCCATTCATGTCGGCATCAAAAACGTTGCCAAATCCCCTCAATCGGGCCTGGCAGGTCACAAAGCTTGAAACAGCTTCAGTATCTGCCCGATGGGTCATGAATTGTCAAGCCTTTTTTGGCCGCGGACTGAACCGAGGCGAGGACCGGCGGACGACGAGCACGCCGGACACGCTGTACGGGACATGCATCGTTGCACACGGCAGCAAGGAGAAAATCCTATGCGGCAGCACTCAGAACGCGAACACGCTGGCTACGGAGTCGGCAATCAATCCAATTAGTGCAACCGTAGGCGCCGCAAGCTACATGATGAGGCTGGGGATGGCCTCAACAAAGCCTTCGGCAGTTAGAGGCATCCGGAGCTGGAGGCCGCCGAGAAAAAGTAGCACGGTCGCCATCAGAGTTACACGCGTGAACTGCGTCTGTGTGCCGCTCCTGTAGAACGACGTTCAGGGGTCTCATCGACCGGTGAACGTAAGGGTCCCAGTGTGTGGGTAAATGAGGGTTTCCACAAGGAGTTCCGAGGCGAAGCCTGCACGCCAATAGAAGTCCCACCAACCCGGGAGTTCCGTCGGAAGGTTGAGTTTCGTGATGATTGCTTTCACGGCATCGTCGTAGATGGCGTCCTGAAGTTGCTCAATGATGCCGAGCAAGTCCTTGTTGTAAGTGTTGATAGCGAGATTGATCAGGGGGTTTTGGGCCCCGAGCGCTAGGAGGAGTCCAGTGATAGACGGGGTGTCAGTGGGCAAGGGGGCGTTGCCAGTAATCACACGGTAGAAGAGATCCCAGCCCAACGCGGCGAGGACAAACCGAGTTTGATCGCAGGCTGATGTGGCCATGGCGGTGGGCGTATTGCAGGTAGTGAGGTCGATACTGTTATCGGCGACAAAGGCGATCTGCATGGGGTTGGGCCTGGTGAAAGTGACCTCGCCGAGCGGGAGTTCCTGTTGGGCACTCATGAGGAATGGCTGCGTGGGGAGCGGGGGCTCGGCAGTGACATGAATTGGTGGCTCGGGATAGACGACGTACCAGGTCTGCGTGTTGTTCTGGATGCTGATGGTGGCGACGGCCTGGGAACGAGTGCGCTGGGTAATCTGGAAGGTGCGAAAGATGAGGGCCTGGAAGTCGCCGCTGGGGACAATGTTGACGTTGGTTGGCAGCGGGGCCGTGTAGTTGAACGCCTTGGCATTGCTGGTTTGCTGGTGATCGGTGCCGACCCCGGTCTGAACCGTGACGAGGACAGATCCGGAGCCGGACGGAGCCTTGACAATAATCCGGGTTGGACTCCAGGAGGTGATGGAAGCGTTGGCCGACCCGAAGAAGACGGCGTTCCCTGATGGGGCTTGTTGGGCGAAGCCGGTACCCGTGATGGTCACCGTCTGAACGGTGGAACCGGTGGATGGGCTCACACTGGAGATGACCGGAACCTCGAGGGTTCCGGTAAAGTTCACGTTAGCTGCACTGGCCCCATTGAGCGTAACCTGCTGTGTGGAGGGGGTGAAATCATAACCGCTGAGGACTGGCGTGAGGGTGAAGATGCCGTTTGGAAGGCCGATCTGGGAATATGCCCCCGTCCTGGTGGTCGTGGCAATGCCAACCTTATCGCCAGCGATCGAGACGCGAACGCCTGCGATCCCGCGTCCGGCGCTGGTCCTGATAAGTCCGGAAATACTCAGGGGGGCGACGACCGTAAGGGAAACGGCATTGCTGGAGCCGGCGGGCGCGACCACCTGAAGCTGGCAGACGGTGCCCGCCGCCAATGAGGGCACGACGAAGACGATGAGCGTGTCTTCCCAGTGGGTGATAGTAGGCGTCGTTGCGCACAGTTGCACGTGATTCGTGGCATTCGTGTCGAAGTAGGAGCCTTTAATGCTGACGAGGCTGCCGACAGGGTTGCTCGTGATGGTGAGGGTACCAGTTGGGTCAGAGAGGGAGTCGATGTGCGGTAAGGCCCCGACGCCCTGCACCTGCGGCGAGGCAGAACCGCCATTGCTGGTGACGCTGACGTTACTGGTGAAGGTTCCGGCGGAGGTGGGGCTAAAGCGGACGGTGATGTTCTGGCTTTGTCCGGCGGTCAGGCTGAAGGAATCCGGAGGAACGATGCTGAACGGAATGCTGGCGCTGGCACTGCCAGTTAAGGTGCCGCCGCCGGTGTTCGTGACGGTAAAGGTGAGGTCCTTAGAGGTGCCGACTAAGATGACACCGAAGTCGAGGGAACTGGGCGAGATGGACAGTGCCGGTGGATTGGTCGGAGTCGTGGCCGCACGGCGGAAGAATATCTCATTATTGCCGAGGGTGTTGTCAAACCAGATAACGTACACGGCAGCATCACCGAGAGCGACCGTAGGCATGGCCCCCGACTGGGAGGATCCGGAGACGGTCGTGGCGTCCTGGTCAAGGGGAGGATCCCAGGTAGCGCCGCTATCTGAGGAGTGGCGGAAGGAGATGATGCAGCCGTTGATACAGCCGTTATGAGGGTCGATGCGATCCTCCCACGCCACATCGATCTCTGACCCCTCCGCAGCGATGGCAGGCCAGGCTTGAGCAGATCCCGATGGAGTGAAGCTGGTCAGGTTGACGGGACCCGCAAACGTGGTCCCGTTGTCAGTGGAACTACGAAGGATCATGCCATATGTGTTGCCCCACCCAGTGGGCGTTTGAGAAATGACTACGGGGAAGGCCGCGTAGACATTGGATCCGCTTGCGACGAGGGCGGAGGTACCGTTTGGGACCGGTGATGTGCCATTGAGCGCCTGAATGGCGCCGAAGGTGGACCCGCTATCAGCTGAAGCGCGATAGAGGAAATCAGTCCCCTCGTGCCAGGCTACGTGCACGTTGCTTCCGCTGATGGCAACCCGCGGCAATGCACCGTTGGGCTGAGCAAGAGGCGCCGACAAGTTCACAATGCTGCCAAACGTCACACCTCCGTCAGTAGAGGTTCGAACGCTGATAGTCCAGCCGATGGGGCTCGAGTTGGTGTTCTGCTTCCACACGATGGCCACAGTGGTGCCGTTTACCGCAAGTTGCGGCTGCTCATCAGCCACGCCGGGCCACCACCTCAGAGACGACGATCGGGGCGCTGAACGTGGCACCCGCGTCGCTGGAGCGGCTGTAGGCCACCAGTTCCGTAGGCGAGCAGCATTCGTTCCAGGCAGCGTAGGCGTTCGACCCGGTGAAGGCGACCTCGACATTACCCCCATTGGTGGGATCGATGGTCTGGAGCGGCCCGAACGTAACGCCCGCATCGGTGGAGCGGCGGTAGACCAAGGGGATCGTCGTGTCGACGACTTGAAACCAGAGCACCAGGACGGTGTCACCGCTGGCCGCGAGTCGGACTTGGGGGGGGAACGGCGAGGGATCTTCGAGCGGCACCATAGGCTGCCACGTCACGCCGGTGTCGGTGGAGCGCCGGAAAAAGACCTGGTAGATGGGGTTGCCGTACGCATTGCTCCCCACGACTTCCTCCCACGCGACAAAGACGTTCGCTCCACTGACCGCGAAGCGGGGGTTCTGAGAGCCAGTCGAGGTGTTTGAGAGGTTCTGAATCGGGTCAAAGGCGAGCGCGTTCGCAGGTCTGTGAGACGTTCCAAGGACTATCACCGCGAGGAAGGCAACGAGTGTCAGGCGTGCTCCGTGAGACTTCATTACGGTGAATGCTCCTGGCATATCACAGTCTCCTATCGGGCCTGTGCCGCGATGATCACGAGGGCCAAAACACAAACGCGCCTTTCGCGGCCTGAAAACAGGCGCAAAAAGCGCGTTCGACGAGCGCGGGGGACCTCGCTTGGTCTCGTGGGGTCACGGAAGACCCTCCCCTGCAAAACTGCTATGCTCAGCCGTCAGGTGGGCTCGGTCAATTTTATAAAACGAAGCCTATAACGTTACCCCCATCACTGTCAAGCCTTTTTGAACAGCCGTACTGACGGCCTTGGCAGTGCAAGTTGCGACCTGCATCAAGATCGAAACGCTTAGCGGATTTTGGTCGGGCCGCGTGCGAGACTCTTTAAGTTGATTCCACAGATCAATCCGATGTCGCGATGTGACCGCCGATGGGGTCCTATGCTCATGTTTGCAAATCAGCGCGGTAGACGGCAGCACGCACCTACCGCCTTCGTTGCTCACTGCGCCTCAGGATCTGCTGCGACGGTGGCGCCGCCCACAAGCAGGTCGGGCTCCGCGGCATCGTAGAACACGGCCGCCTGGCCTGGCGCGGAAGCGGGCTGGGCGTGCTGCCATCGGACCCGTATCCGGCCATCGCCGAGGGGAGAAACGGTCGCCGGCATCACAGCCTGGCGGGAGCGAACCTTCATCAGAACAGGCCGTTCCCCAGTCAAGCGGTCCCACGCTACAAGATTGAGTTGGTCGGCCACGAATTCAGGCTGTAGCAACTCCTCCCGTCTGCCCACGACGACCGCGTTGGTCTTCGGGTCAAGCCGGATCACGTAAAAGGGACCGCCTGCCAGCCCCAAGCCGTTGCGCTGGCCTACGGTATAAAGCGCCAGGCCCGCATGCTCTCCGAGGATCCGACCGGCACGGTCTGTAATCGGACCCGGCCTCAGACGGTCCCCACACTGCTCCCGCAGGAAGGTCCGGTAATCCCGGCCGACAAAGCAGAGATCCTGGCTGTCGGCCTTGGCGGCGATCCTCAGACCGTGGGCCGCCGCCCGTTCCCGGACCTGATCCTTAGTCATTTGACCAACGGGTAAGCAGATTCGGGCCAATTGGGCCTGGGTCAGACTGTACAGGAAGTAGCTCTGGTCCCTCTCATCGTCGAATCCGCGGCGCAGTAGATAGCGACCGCCCGCGTACTCCCGTTCGACTCGCGCATAATGCCCCGTCGCCAGGCGCTCGGCCCCCAGTCCAACCGCTTGCCGGAGCAGAGAGCCGAACTTTACCAGCTCATTACAGCGCACGCAGGGATTCGGCGTCAGGCCCGTTATATAGCCCTCCGTAAACTCCTGGATGATCTCGCGATGAAATTGCGACTCATAATTCAATACGTAATAGGGGATTCCGAGTTGCGCGGCTACAAGTCTCGCGTCCTCGGCATCCTTGACGGAGCAGCAGCGGTCGGTCCGCTCCGACCCGTCCCCCGCGTCGCGCGCTAAAAGCTTCAGACTGATCCCGACAACCTCATACCCTTGCTCTATGAGCAGGACGGCGGCCACGGCGCTGTCAACCCCGCCGCTCATCGCCACAACAACTCTCGGCTTACGACTCACGGATTTTGCTCTTGTCTTTTATGCCTTCACCGGGCCTGTTCTGTAAACCCTTACTCGCGCTTCGACGGGCTCAGCACGAACGGAAAAAGATCAATGTTTTCAATACGCATACCGTTCGCCCTGAGCTTGTCGAAGGGGGAACGGAGATTTGCAGGACAGGCTCTACCCTACACCCTATCCCCTATACCTTCTACTTTTGCAGCACGGACCCGCTCAACCAGCGGCGGAAAGAGCGCAAGGACGTGCTCGATCTCCGTCGTCGTCGTCCCGGCACCCAAAGAAAACCGAATCCCGCCGCCGTCGATCTCGGGTCTTCGGCCCATCGCCCACAGCACATGCGACGACTCAAGCGAGCCGGCGGCACAAGCGGCGCCTGCGGAGACCTCGACCCCTTCGAGATCCAGCGCGACCATCAGTGAATCCGCCCGAGTCCCCTGAAACGAGATATTAGAGGTGTTGGACAGCCGCCGGTCCCGATCGCCATTCCGCTGCGTCCCCATAATGCGCTCAAGAATACCCCCCTCAAGGTGATCTCGGAGCGTCCTCAGGCGGTGGCCTTCGGTCTGCATCGATTCAAGGGCGAGCCGTGCCGCACAGGCCATACCGACGGCCGCCGCGACATTCTCCGTCCCGGCCCTCACACCATGCTCTTGCTCTCCTCCATGCATTTGTGGGTCGATCTTTGTTCCAGGGCGGACATACAGGACCCCGATCCCTTTCGGCCCGTAGAACTTGTGCGCCGAAATGGTAAGAAGATTGGCCCCTTGGGCTTCGACATCGATCGGAAGGCGACCAAACGACTGGACGGCGTCTATGTGAAAGATAATCCCGCGCTCTTGCGCAAGTCGACCGATCTCGGCAATCGGAAAGATCACCCCGGTTTCGTTGTTGGCGTGCATTAACGAGATTACCGTAGTGTCGGTCCGGAGGCTCAGCCTGACCGTCTCCGGATCGACCAGCCCCTGTGCGTCGACCGGCAGATAGGTGACCTCGAACCCTTGCGCCTCAAGGGCCCGGCAGGCGCTGAGTACGGCTCGGTGCTCCACCGTTGAGGTGACGATGTGTCGTCCCCATTCCCTGGCAGCCCAGGCAGCGCCCTTGACGGCCAGGTTGTCCGCCTCCGTGCCCCCCGAGACAAAGACCACGCTCTCCTTCTCTCGCGCCCCGAGCGCCGACGCCATGGCCTCCCTAGCCTCTTCCAGGGCACGCTTGGCCTCCCTGCCCCGGCTGTGGCTCGAGCTGGCATTGCCAAAGCGCGAATCGAGATATGGGCCCATGGCATCCAGCACTTCCGGTCGCATCGGGGTCGTGGCATTATAATCAAGGTAAATGCTCATTCGCTCGAACAGACCCCACCGAAAAGGCGAGCGCCTGCCACCAAGAGATAGAAGGTCAGAAACGGCCACACCAGGAGACCCAGAATAGGAATGGCCCCGATCAGCCCGACCATAATGAACAACCCGAGGCTGAGCAGATACGCCTCTACATACTCGGTCAAGGCCTTGCGGATTCGCAACCAGACGACCGCGGGGTGCAGTACGGCCTCAAGCCGGTGTTCCTTCAGGTAGTAGGCAACCCCCATCGGCAAAAAGAAGCCCGCCGTGATTCCAGCGAGCACTCCGAGCAGGATCAGGACAAGGCCAAGGTTGAGCGCTATACCGCCTCTCACCAACAGGCCGAAACCGGAAATAACAAAGAGAAACGGAACGATCTCGTAAGCCAACGCGAGCACAAACAGCAACAAGCCCTTTGCACACAGAGTCGACCATCGGCTCCATGACGGCAGCGAGTCGGCCTGCGGGACCGCCAGGGCGCCCTGAAAGGTCGCCAGTACAAACCCCAGCACGGGAAAGTTGACCGCCGGCGCCAGCAGAGCCCCCGCAAGGGCGAATTCTCGGGTGAGTAGGAAGCCAGCGACTACGAAGAGACTTTCGAGGAGCAGTCCGACGCTGCCGCCAATCGCGATCTTCGGCAGCCACCTGCGATCTTCCAAGGGAAAGGCCAGCGCCTTCGCCGCCCGGTTAAGCAAACCAGCCTCTGTATTGTTTCACGTGCAACACCCATCACTCAACCGTGCCCAAGGATGCGCTCGTAGATCCTGTCGAGGTCCTCCATCGAGTAAAACTCTACCTCGATCGTCCCCCCCTTGCCCTTTCGACAAATCTGAACCTTGGTTCCGAGGGCCTGCCGGAGGGTATCCTCGGCTGCCCGGATCGTCGGCTCGCTTACTGCGAGGCGCGGCTGCGGGTCGACAGCCTGTTTCAGCCGCCGGACCAGCGCTTCGGTGGCGCGTACGGACAGGCCTCGACGGATTACCTCATCGCGTGCCTTGATCTGGTCGGCTCCCCGCTCCAGCCCCAGCAGAGCCCGGGCGTGCCCTTCGGACAAGGCGCCTTCAACGAGGTCGGCCTGGACCTGCTTGGGAAGCTTGAGCAGCCGGAGCGCATTCGTCACCGAGGAGCGATCCCGACCCACCCTACGGGCCACCTCTTCCTGGGTCAGCCCAAACTCATCCTGAAGCCTCAAGTACGCCTCAGCCGCCTCAATCGGGTTCAGGTCCTCCCGCTGCAGGTTCTCTACCAACGCCACCTCCAGCGCCTGGCTGCTGGAGAGCTCTTTCACGAAAGCCGGGACCGTGTCAAGTCCCGCTATCCGCGCAGCCCTGAGGCGCCGCTCCCCGGCCACCACCTCCAACCGACCCCCCTCGCGACGAAGCAGGATGGGCAAGAGCACCCCATGGGCCTTGATGGAAGCCGCCAACTCGTTGAGCTTGGAGTCGTTCATGGAGCGGCGGGGCTGGAGCGTGCCCGGTGCGATCTCCTCTATTCGAACCTGTATCGTCCCGGAAAGATCCGCTCCGGGGATCAGTGCCTCCAGCCCCCTACCGAGGGCTCTGCGTTGCGCCATCGATGATCTCCCTGGCTAAGTGAAGGTAACTCTCGGCCCCTGATGAGCGGCTGTCATACAGAAGAACCGGTTTCCCAAAGCTAGGCGCCTCGCTCAGCCGTACGTTTCTGGGAATCACCGTTCTCAGAACTGCCTGTGGAAAGTGGCGCCGCACCTCCTGTTCCACCTGCTCGCAGATATTCAGCCTCATGTCATACATAGTCAGGACAATTCCCTCGACCTGAAGGTCCGGGTTGAGCCTTACCCGACAAAGGGTTACGGCCTCCATGATCCTGGCCAAGCCTTCCAGGGCGTAGTATTCGCATTGAAGCGGGATCAGCACTGAGTGCGCGGCCGCCAGGGCATTGACGGTCAGCAGACCAAGCGAAGGCGGGCAGTCGATCAAGACAAAGGCGTAGACGTCTGCCCCAGCCGCCAGCGCATCCTTTAGGCGAGCTTCCCGATGGGGACTTGCAGCCAGCTCTACCTCCGCTCCGATGAGGCGGTCTCCAGCCGGGACCAGGTCCAGCCATGGGGCCACGGTCGGCCGCGCCACCTCAGCGATCATCGCCCCCCCCATAAGCAGGTCGTAGGCGGCTGGTGTGGCCCCGCGTTCGACGCCCAATGCGCTCGTGGCGTTGCCCTGCGGATCGAGATCGAGGAGAAGCGTCCGGTGTTCGGCCGCCGCAAGAGAGGCGGCCAGGTTTACGGCTGTTGTGGTTTTGCCGACCCCGCCTTTTTGGTTCGCAACGGCGATAATGCGCATGGCTGCCTTCTCTGTTGACCTTAATCGGAAAGGGTACCACAGCCCGCAGTGGAAATAAAGCGGCGAGTTGGGAGGAGTTGCACGTGAAACATTCTTTAGCTATCAGCTATGAGCTGTCAGCCTTTTCCAGGATGAGCAGGCAGGTTGACGGCAGCCCTGCATCGGGGGCAGGAACCTCCAGAACCTCCGCCCTCATTCCCAATGCAGCAAGCAGAGGGTACGCAGATGGAAGCGAGTCGCGCGTCCTTTGCCCTGCCTGTAGAATCAGGCGTCCACCCGATTTCAGAAGCGGCTGCACCATACGCGCCACGTCAGGGACCGGCCCAACTGCCCGCGCGAACGCCACATCATACTTACCCTGATGCTCGGCCTCCCCGCACAGCTCCTCGACTCTCGCCTGCATGCAGCGGATTCCGGTAAGTTCGAGTCGCCGTATGATGGAGCGCAGAAAGGTGGCTCGCTTCCGCCTGGGCTCGAGCAACAGCATGTCGATGTCGGGGTAGCCTATCTTGAGTACCAGACCGGGAAATCCGGCGCCCGATCCAACGTCTATGGCTTTCACCGACGGTGCGGGGTCGAAGGCTGCCCGGCAGGCGAGGGAGCGCAGAAACCCCTCGCGGATGATCGCCTCCTCAGACCTCAGCCCGGTCAGGTTCACCTGTGAGGCCCAACGTTGCAGCTCCGATAAGTAGACGCCGAGCGCTTCGTATTGTGCTGACGTCAACTGAAGCCCGATGCGGCCAAGTCCCCGGCGCAGCAACTCGCTGGGGCCAACAACGCGTTGCCGGGCTTCTGTCTGTTCCAGCCGGGTACCCCTGCTAGGTCGCCTCTGGTCTATTGAGTGCGAGCTTGCCTTGCTTCTGTAACCACTGCTGCTGGCCCATCTGGAGGACATTATTTACAAGCCAATACAACACCAGCCCCGATGGAAACCTCCAAAACATGAAGGTAAACATGGCCGGCATCATCCACAACATAACCTTCGCCTGCTGTGGATCGCCCACGCTGGGAGACATTTTTTGTTGAAAGAACATGGTCACGCCCATCAACAGCGCTAACAGATTGAACGGGTAGTCTTTCAGGCCCCACATATCGAGCGTGAAAAGCGCATCCGGTTGAGAGAGGTCCTTAATCCAGAGGAATGGGGCTCGCCACATCTCTACTGAACTCGAGAGCGCATTGTACAGGGCGACAAAGATGGGGATTTGAATAAGCATAGGGAGACACCCGCCCAGCGGGTTGACTCCGTGCTTTCTATACAGTCCCATTACCTCTTGTTGCTTCTTCTGTGGATTGTTTTTGTGCCGCTCTGAGATGGCGGCGATCTTCGGCTGCAGAGCCTTCATCGCTTGCATCGACCGGAGGCTTTTTGCGGTAAGGGGGTGGAGGACAACCTTCTGCAGCAGACTGACCAGAATGATGGCTACGCCATAGTTGCCGCTGATGCGATGCAGGAAACGCAGGAGGTAAAGCGCAGGACGGGCGAGCGTATCAAACCACCCAAGGTCCACGATTTTACTGAGATCCGACCCGGCGGCATTGAGGTAGTCGAGATCCTTCGGGCCTCCATAGAAGGCGAAGCGTTGGGTCAGTTCCCCTCCAGGCTCAAGGCTCTGGGTTGGGGTGACGAGAGAAATAACCGGCTGTTCCTGTGGTCCTTTACCTACCGTTGCAGCACTCCCTTTGCTCTCTGGCAAGAGCGCTGCGGCAAAATAGAGATTCTGAAGAGCCGTCCACGACACCTGGCCGCTATGGGTGACAGCGCCCTGGATGCTTCCAAGATTGTCCGTCACGCGACGCCCATCTACCCAACTTGTGGATGACACGATCTGCGCGCGACCACCGCCGACGCCGCTGTAGAATCCGGGACCCCACGCGAGTTCCGGCGCGATGGTTATCGGCTTCTTACCAGTATTTTTCCACGAGAGCTCAACCTCAACGCGATAGCTGTTGCCCTTGAATGTTACGCGCTTAGAGAGTTGAAGAGGCCCGCTTCCGCGCGAAGCGAAGGTAATCGACCCGGTCTCGGACGGCGAGTGAAGGTTGAGTTGCGATTTATCGATGTCGAAGTCCAGTGGCGCCGGCTCCTCCGGATTCCCACTGAGGGCCAACAGCGGACCCAGCACGTCTTCTTGGTGAGGCGCTACGAGATCCACCCCCTGCCCATCAGCGGCCCGATATGGCCTGAGTCGCCAACTCTTCAACGTCCCGCCCCGCGACGTCAAGACGGCTCTCACGACATCCGTCTGCACGATCACTTCCCGCTCCGGCGCCTTGGGGGGCGCTCCCCGCCCCTGTTCTCGGTCTGCCGGAGAAGAGATATCACTCGTTGGAGACGCAGCGGGTTTTGTTGCGGTGGAGGTCGCCTTCTCCTTCGATGGGGCCGGCGACTCTTGAGAGCGCGGAAAAAGGTACTGCCCACCCACAAGAATCAGGGTCGCAAGCGCGACCGCCAACAGTGCTCGTACCTGGTACGACATGTAACTCCTGTTGTGGAGGCTGCACACTCCGAAAGGCAGCCGCTTACTTTACCGGGTCGTATCCACCTTGGCACCACGGGTGACATCGGGCCAAACGGTGTACGGCCAGAAGCAGACCTCGTGCCAGTCCGTACCTGCCTATCGCCTCGTAGGCATAATCGGCGCAAGAAGGGTAGAACCTACAAGCCGGGGGAAGCAGTGGCGACACAATCGTTTTGTACGCCAGCAGAATCCCTCTAGCAATGCTCGCTGGTATCACTTGCCCTGACCGAATCTGAGGAGCTGGGGGGTGAGAGTCTGCGCGCATAATCGAAGAGGTCACGGAACTGACCCCTCATATCGCGTCGGCTAAGAGCACTAATACCCTTTTTGGCGGTAATCACGATTTCGACGCCCACGGGAAGCTGATGACGATTGAGTCGAAATGCCTCACGCGCCAGGCGTTTTGCTCTATTCCGAACGATTGCCGTACCTGTACGCGCCCCAAAAGCTAATCGGAGCTCTTGTTTTTTAGTTGACGCAAACCTTGCATAAAGAGTAAAATCATTGGTGTTAAAAGCCCTTCTTGGCCGGGCTGCACCGCTCGATTCCGGTTGTCGCATTTCCGTGATCGATCTCTAACGCTTGAGAATAATTGGACCGGCGGTACTCAGCAGAAGCGTAGGGCGAGATTACACGGTGAGCCTTCTTCGGCCTTTTGCCATTCTTCGCTTGATGACATTTCGGCCGTTAGGGGTGCTCATTCGAGCAAGGAAGCCGTGCGTTCGTTTTCGCTTACTTTTGTTGGGCTGGTATGTCCGTTTCATGATGGATTCCTATTGAGCAGTAGAGGGTTATTCCTCTGTTCACGATGAAAACAAAAGTCAATATAGCTTGCAGCATCTCTGCTGTCAAGCCCAAATAGCGTATGGAGCCGGCGAGACTGACTGGTGTTGCCTTCCTTTTGCTCCGTTTGATAACAATGTTGTCTAACTATTGATATCTAAAGCCATAGAAGTTTTGCACAGGTGTGGACAAGGTGTGCGTAAGTGATAAATGTGAACAACCTGTCGTTTTCTGGCGGTCGCTTGTTGATAACTGTTGACACCTTCAGTGATGGTGGAAGTTATACACAACACTTAACCTGGGGTTAGTCGCTAAAAAAGCGTGAAGGCTTTAGGGTCGGCTGATTCATCCACATTTCCAGGTGGTCTATTACTACTCCGATCTTTAATATCTTTACTAAAGAGTTTTAAAGAATAGTCATACAACACTTCCGGAGAGGTGAGGAGTACATGCACATTAAGGTGTCTCGGGATGATCTGCTTAACGGTGTCGGGCCGATCCAGGCTGTTGTAGAAACCAAACGAAGTCTTCCCATCCTCTCCCATCTCCTCCTTGAGACCACATCTTCCCACCTTTCGGTATTTGGAACTGATCTAGATATTGGGGTACGAAAACGAGTGCCAGGGGAGGTCGTAAAGGAGGGATCCATTGCGCTTTCAGCGAGAAAGCTATATGAAATCGTTCGCGAACTCCCTGCTACATCTGTAGACCTCACCGTTGATGGCGAACTGACAGCAACCATCACATGTGGTAACTCAGAATTTCGAATAAAAGGCCTATCCAGAGACGATTTTCCATCAATGCGCGAACCCGCACAGAAAGGGATTGTCCTTGATCGCCGCCTGTTTCGCGACATGATTCGACGAACGTTATTTGCGGTGTCCTCTGATCAGACCCGCTACACCTTAAACGGAATCCTTTTCCGCGTGACGCCAAAGGATGTCAGAATGGTGGCCACCGACGGCCATCGGCTTGCCATGACCAACGTGGATTGTGACGCGACAAAAGACAGTAGCCCAATGGATGCCATTATCCCACGGAAGGCCGCGGCTGAAACGCTCAAGTTGTTGCGAGAAGAACCGGGCGAGATCACAATTGAGATCTCAGAAAACCATCTTCTCCTCCAGACAGACGACACCCTCATTGATGCGCGTCTTATTGAGGGACAGTTTCCCAACTATGAACAGGTCATTCCCGCCAATGCGACCAAGGAGGTTACAGTAAATCGTGAGGCATTCCTAGCCGGGCTTCGCCGAACTTCCACCATCCTGGGCGAGCGTGCTCTCCCCACGACAATGAAGCTCACACCGGGGAGACTTCTGCTTAGTTGCGTGAACCTTGACCTTGGAGAGGCGCGAGAACGGCTCGATGTCGAGTATCAACATGAAGAGATGAGTGTGGGGTTCAATGCACGGTACATCCTGGACTTCCTGGGCGTGCTCACCACCGAGCAAGCGACGATCCGGTTGCAGGACCCGCTCAGCCCGGCGTTGTTTGCCGGCAAGGACGATCAGCGATATACGTGTGTGATTATGCCGATGAGGATCTAGCGAGAGACCAATGTGCCCAACCATTACTCACTGATTTCTCGCCACTGGGCACTAGTGTAGTGTCTCAGAAATCACTCGATACTGAACCCGTTCGGGCTGAGCCCGTCGAAACCCTGGTTACGCATCCTTCGATAAGCTCAGGGTGAACGGAATGTGTAAACAAAGTTACAAGTCAGCACAGTAGTCACTATTCACGAATAGGACGAACCGAATGAATCAGGAATCACAAGATCACCCCATTCCTGTGGTGAGCCGAGTCGAACCAGACCTCCCGTCACCTGGTGAGGTCTATGATGCCGCCCAGATCCGGGTCCTCGAGGGCCTCGAAGCTGTGCGGAAGCGCCCCGCGATGTATATCGGCAGCACCGGGTTTGATGGGCTCCATCACCTGGTGTATGAAGTCGTAGACAACAGCGTAGATGAGGCGCTTGTTGGATACTGCGACCAGGTGGAGGTGACGATCCACTCTGACAACAGCGTCAGCGTCCTGGATAATGGCCGCGGCATCCCGGTCGATATCCACGAGCAGACCGGTCGACCAGCTCTGGAGGTGGTAATGACTACCCTTCACGCTGGAGGCAAGTTTGATAATTCGGCCTATAAGGTGTCCGGTGGCCTGCATGGTGTCGGCCTCTCCGTGGTGAATGCGCTCGCGGAGCGGCTTGAGGTAGAGGTCTGGCGCGACGGCAAGCGGTATCTGCAGCAGTATGAGCGTGGCAAGCCGACGGGCGATCTTGAAGAGGTCGGCAAGGCTCGAAGGACCGGAACCCGCGTGACGTTTGTCCCGGACTCTGAGATCTTCGAAGACCGAACGTTCAGTCTGGACACCCTCAGCAATCGTCTGCGCGAGCTGGCGTTTCTCAACAAGGGTCTACGCATCCGGCTGGCCGATGAACGGATCAACGAGGCGCGGGAGTTCTACTACACAGGGGGGATACGGTCGTTCGTGGAGTTGCTCAATGAGAACAAAGCTGTTCTCCACCCGAAGCCGATCTACATCGAAGTCCAGCGCGATGCAACCGTCGTTGAAGTGGCCATACAGTATAACGACGGCTACGGCGAGACGGTCTTCTCCTTTGCCAACAACATCAATACCCACGACGGCGGCACGCACCTGATCGGGTTCCGATCGGCTCTGACCAGGACGATTAACAGCTACGCGGCATCGCACGATCTGCTCAAGAACTTGAAGGCGACGCTGACCGGCGACGACATTCGCGAGGGGCTGACTGCCGTCATCAGCGTGAAGCTTCCCAACCCCCAATTTGAGGGGCAGACCAAGGCCCGTCTGAACAACCCCGACATGAAGGGCCTGGTGGAAACCATTGTCAACGAGAAGCTGGCGGAATATCTGGAAGAGAATCCGGCGATCGGCCGGCGCATCGTCGAGAAGGCCACCGAAGCGGCCCGGGCGCGCGAGGCGGCACGCAAGGCAAAAGAGTTGGCGCGCCGGAAGGGGCCGCTCGACGGTGACGACCTGCCGGGGAAGTTAGCGGACTGCTCAGAGAAAAATCCTGCGCTCTGCGAGCTCTACATCGTTGAAGGGGATTCGGCCGGCGGCTCAGCGAAACAGGGACGAGACCGACGATTTCAGGCCATCCTGCCGCTGAGGGGAAAGATTTTGAATACCGAACGGGCGCGAGCCGACAGGATGCTTTCCTCAACGGAAATTCGGGTTCTCATCTCGGCACTCGGGGCCGGCATCGATCCCGAATTCGATATCGGGCGGCTGCGCTATCACCGAATCATTATCATGACCGATGCTGACGTCGACGGGGAGCATATCCGGACTCTGCTGCTGACCTTCTTCTTCCGGCACCTTCGCCAGGTTGTTGAGGGGGGCCACCTGTATATCGCGCAGCCTCCGCTGTACAAGGTCAAGCGAGGGAAAGCCGAGAGGTATCTGAAGAACGATCGGGCGATGGAAGAGTTCCTGTTGGAAACCGCCGCCGAGACGCTCCAGGTAGAAGGCAGCAACGGCGGGACGCCCTGGACCGGGCAGCGCCTCCAGGGCATGTTGCGGAAGCTGATGACCTGGCACAGTTGTCTTCGGGCGATGGAACGGCGCGGCAGGCATCCTGGCGCCGTGGCGACGCTGGCGCAGGCCGGCGGCGTGCCCCGCGGAGCCTTGAAGGACGAAGATAAAACATACCGGCTCTTAGCGCGAATGCTAGAGGCATTGCGATCTCAGGCGGCGCAACTGGGGCCGGCCGAAGGGCGGGCGGAGTGGGACGACGAGCAAGAGGTCTACCGGCTTATTCTTGGCTTTGGGCCCGATAGTCAGGGGCAGCGAAGTCAGGCCACTGTCGATCAGGAGCTTGTCGGATCTCCGGAATACCGGGAATTGGAAGGCGCAGCCGCTGCACTGTCCGGACTTGGCGCACCTCCGTTCAGAGTGGTGGCGGAGGGCGATATCGCCCCCGCGGCGTCTTGGAGCGATCTGCTCGACAAGAGTATGGCCTTGGCCAGGAAGGGGCTGGCGATCCAACGGTATAAGGGTCTTGGCGAGATGAACCCGGAGCAGCTTTGGCAGACGACGATGAACCCGGAAAGCCGGACGCTGCTCCGCGTGAGGGTTGAGGATGCGGTTGCCGCCGAGCAGATCTTTACCACCCTGATGGGTGACCAGGTGGAGCCACGGCGACTCTTCATCGAGCGCCATGCCCCGGAGGCCAGCAACCTGGATATCTAGAATAAACCGACTCCCATCACGTTGAGGCCCGGGGATCGGGCCATTTTCGTTTGTGCAGAACGGGAGAAGCGAATGCCTGAAGAGCAGCAGCCCATTGCGTTAAATCAGGTGGGCGAGGTCAGACCCACGGACATCCACGAGGAGATGCGCCGGTCGTATCTGGACTACGCCATGAGCGTCATTATCGGCCGGGCCCTGCCCGACGTACGGGATGGGCTCAAGCCCGTACACCGCAGGGTGCTCTATGCCATGCAGGAGCTTGGACTGACCGCTGGCCGCCCACACAAGAAGGCAGCCCGCGTTGTGGGTGAGGTCCTTGGGAAATACCATCCGCACGGCGATACGGCGGTCTACGATACCATTGTCCGCCTCGTCCAGGACTTTTCGATGCGATATCCCCTCATCGATGGCCAGGGCAACTTCGGCTCAGTAGACGGAGATGCGCCAGCGGCGATGCGGTACACCGAGGTCCGGCTGGCAAAGATTGCCCAGGAGATGCTTCGGGATATCGACAAGGAGACGGTGGACCTGGCCCCCAACTTCGATGAGACACTTGAAGAGCCGAAGCTGCTGCCGGCAGCGCTGCCAAACCTGCTGGTGAATGGCTCTTCGGGGATTGCCGTCGGGATGGCCACCAACATTCCACCCCACAACCTCGGCGAGACGGTCGACGCCCTGCTGTTGCTGCTTGAGGATCCGGACGTGACGCCGGATCGGCTCATGGCCGTGCTGCCGGGGCCGGACTTTCCAACAGGCGCGTATATCTATGGCAGGACCGGAATTCGAGACGCCTACCTGACGGGCCGGGGCCTGATCCGGATGCGCGCGAAGGCGTTTGTCGAAAAGAGCAGGGGCGGCCGAGAGAGCATCATTGTCTCGGAGTTGCCGTATCAGGTGAACAAGGCCAAGTTGATTGAGCGGATCGCTGAACTGATTCGAGACCGGAAGATCGAAGGGATCTCGGATCTTCGAGACGAGTCGGATCGGGAGGGGATGCGCATCGTCATCGAGCTCAAAAAAGAGCAGCTGGCCCCCCCAGTCCTCAACCAGCTCTTTAAGCACACGGCGATGCAATCCACATTCGGCGTGATTATGCTGGCTCTTGTGGACAATCAGCCGAAGGTCTTGGCGCTGAAGGAGGCGCTCCAGCACTTCGTCGATCACCGAAAGGCTATTGTCATTCGGCGGACCCGCTTCGATCTCAGGAAGGCCGAGGAGCGAGCCCATATCCTGGAGGGGTATCGGATCGCGCTGGACCACCTGGATGAGGTCATCGCCCTGATCCGGCGATCTCGCTCAGCGGACGATGCCCGCGCCGGCCTGATGGAGCAGTTCGGCATGAGCCAGATCCAGGCCCAGGCCATCCTGGAGCTGCGCCTGCAGCGGCTGACACAACTTGAGCGGCAAAAGATTCAGGACGAGTACAGCGAGACCATTGCGGCCATCGAGCGGTACCGCGCCGTGCTGGCCAGTGAGGCCCTGGTGCGCGAGATCATCAAAGAAGAACTGCTGGCCGTAAAGGAGACCTATGGCGACCCGCGCCGTACACAGATCCTCGAAGAGACCGCCGAGATCGAGCTGGAAGACATGCTGGCCGACGAGGAGATGGTCATTCCCATTACACATGGCGGGTATATCAAGCGAAGCAACCTTAACGTCTATCGGAGCCAGCGCCGCGGCGGCAAGGGGATGACCGGTATGGCGACCAAAGAGGAGGACTATGTGGAGCACCTTTTTGTCGCCACGACCCACAGCCACCTCCTCCTCTTTACGAACCAGGGGAAGGTGCACTGGCTGAAGGTGCACGAGCTGCCCCAGCTTGGGCACGCAGCAAAGGGGAAAGCCCTCGCCAACTTCTTGCAGCTCGGCGCCGGGGAACAGATCACGACCGTCATCCCGATTCGCCAGTTTGAGGTCGATCGCTACCTGCTGATGGCGACGCGACGCGGGATCATCAAGAAGACCGATCTGAATGCCTACGGCAACCCTCGCGCAGGCGGGATTATCGCCATCACGCTGGATGAGGGGGATGAGTTGATCGCGGTCCGTTTAACCAAAGGAGACGACGAGATCCTGCTCGGCACCAAGCAAGGGATGGCGATCCGCTTCAAGGAAGACGAGGTTCGGTCGGCAGGGCGCGCGGCCCGCGGCGTCAAGGGGATCTCGCTGGAGGCAAGCGACGAGGTGGTTGGGGCCGAGGTGGTCGCCCAGGGCGCGGCGATGCTCACCGTGACGGAGCGGGGGTACGGTAAGCGGACCGACCTGCAGGAGTATCGACTGCAGAGCCGGGGCGGCAAAGGGATCATTAACATTCGGGTGACTGAGCGAAACGGCCCTGCAGTCGGGGTCATGCTGGTTCAGTCCGGCGATCAGATTATGATGATTTCTCAGGAGGGACGGATCACGCGGATGCGGGTGGACGAAATCAGCCTCATCGGGCGAGCGACCCAAGGGGTGCGGCTACAGGGGTTGGAGTCAAGCGATCGCGTGGGCGCGGTCACGACGCTGGTCAGCGACGACGAGGGCGATGAGGAGGCGGAGGGGCCCCAGTCCTCGCCTGAACCGGGAGGGGGAGCGGACCCGGTCGACGAGGCTTGAGAGATGCCGGGGAGCGTGGTATAGTGACGCCTCTGCCTGGGCGACTCGCGGTGGCGGCTGCGAGCCGCAGCGGGAGCCCGAGTGGGAACCCTGGACCAGAAGGACGGCCGTGCTGGACCTGAGATATGTTCGTGACAATGTCGAGCTTGCGCGTGAGCGACTTGCAGGCAGGGGCGCTGCGCCCTTAATTCTTAACGAGTTTATTCAGCTCGATGCCGAGCGACGAGCCACACTCGCCGAGGTAGAAAAGCTCAGGCAGAGACGCAACGAGCTGTCGAAGAAGGTTGCCGAGCTCAAGCGACAAGGTCAGAGCACAAGCGATGCCATTGCACAGGCTGCCGCCGACGCCTATCTTCTGATCGACCTCGAAAAACAGCTCAAGGAGAAGGAGGCGATCCTACAGGAAGCCGCGTTGTTTCTCCCGAACCTCCCCCATGCGTCCGTCCCGATCGGGAAAACGGCTGAAGACAATGTTGAAGTCAGGCGATGGGGGACACCGCGCCGATTTAACTTCGAGCCGAAATCCCACTGGGAGCTCGGCGAAGCGTTGGGGATCCTGGACCTTGAGCGGGCAGCCGCAATTGCGCAATCGCGCTTTGCCGTCCTGAAGGGCGTGGGGGCCAGGCTGGAGCGCGCGCTGATCGGCTTCATGCTTGACCTGCACGGAAAGGAGCACGGCTACACAGAAATCCTCCCACCGTTGTTGGTGAACGCCGACGCCATGCGCGGGACGGGCCAGCTCCCCAAGTTCGGCGAGGAGCTGTTCAAGACTAAGGACGAGGGGCTCTACATGATCCCGACGGCAGAGGTCCCGGTAACTAACCTTCACCGTGAGGAGATTTTGCCACCCGGAACGCTTCCCCTTTCCTATGTCGCCTACACCCCCTGCTTTCGACGGGAGGCGGGCTCCTACGGCAAAGATACGCGGGGTCTTATGCGGCAGCACCAGTTCAACAAGGTGGAGCTGGTGAAGATCGCGGAGCCCGAGCGCTCTTATGACGCGTTGGAGGAGATGACCCGGCATGCGGAGGCGGTCCTGCAGCGGCTGGGCCTGCCGTACCGGGTGGTGGCGCTCTGCACGGCCGATCTGGGGTTTGCGGCCGCAAAAACCTATGACATCGAGCTTTGGATCCCGAGTCAAGGGGTGTATCGGGAGGTCTCGTCAATCAGTAACTGCGAGTCGTTTCAGGCGAGGCGAGCCAACATTCGCTACCGGCCCGCGGCGAAAGCGGCGCCGCAATTTGTCCATACGCTGAACGGGTCTGGGGTCGCGGTAGGGCGGACCTGGCTGGCGATTCTGGAGAACTTTCAGGAAGCCGACGGCACCGTTATGATACCGGAGGCGCTCCGGCCTTATATGGGCGGCCTGGAACGGATCAGTTAAAAACGGGTCATGGGGAACAGGGGATAGGGTTCGGAGGGGTGGCCGAGTGGTTGAAGGCGGCGGTCTTGAAAACCGTTAGGCGAAAGCCTCGTGGGTTCGAATCCTACCCCCTCCGCCAGTACGAATAAACAGGTCTCGGGTTTCGAGTTTGGGGTTTCGCGTTGACCCAAAACTCGAAACATGAAACTCTAAACATCCTTTGCGGAGAGGTGACCGAGTGGCCGAAGGTGCTCGCCTGCTAAGCGAGTCTGCGTCGAAAGGTGCAGCCCGGGTTCGAATCCCGGCCTCTCCGCCAACAACAACAGGGGATAGGGTGTAGGGGTTAGGGGTTGGGGTAGGGTAAGGTGACAGTGATAAAGAAGCACCAACCCCCCAACCCCCGTCTTTATGCGGAGAGGTGCGAGAGTGGTTGAATCGGGCGGTCTCGAAAACCGCTGAGCGGGTAACTGCTCCGGGGGTTCGAATCCCTCCCTCTCCGCCATTGAAAAGCAGGGTATAGGGATTAGGGGTTGGGGGTTAGTCCTATCCCTATCCCCTAAACCCTGTTCTTATACGGAGAGGTGCAGGAGCGGTTTAACTGGCACGCCTGGAAAGCGTGAGCAGGGGAAACTCTGCCCCGGGTTCGAATCCCGGCCTCTCCGCCAACAACAACAGGGGATAGGGTGTAGGGGTTAGGGTGAAGTTGGGGGGGGTCCAACCCCCAGCCTCTAACCCCAGGTGTAAATATGGAAAGTGCGCTGATCACGGGTGGTGCTGGTTTTATCGGGTCGAATCTGGCCTTGGAGCTGGAGAGGCGATACCCGGGCATTCGGGTCACCATCATCGACGATTTCCGCTCCGGCGAGTTCAGCAATCTGGTTGGGTTTCGGGGCGATCTGGTAGCCCAGGACCTCGCGTCGTTAGACCTCCTTAGCCGATTTCGGCCGGGTGAATTTCAGGTGGTATTCCACCTGGCTTCCATCACTGATACAACCGTCACCGATGCCCGGCAGATGCTCTGGAATAACGTGGAAGGCTTTCGGCGAGCGGCAGAGTTCGCGCGACTCTCCGGGACGCCCTTGATCTATGCTTCCTCAGCCGCCGTCTACGGTGTCTGTCGCTCGGGCCGGATGCAAGAGGATCAGGCTGCTCGCCCTGCCAACGTATACGGCTTTTCGAAGGCGCTCCTGGAGAATCTGGCCAGGCGCTTTAGTGATGTCTCAGGAGGCTGCAGGATTGTCGGGCTCCGGTACTTTAATGTGTACGGGCCAGGCGAAGGCCACAAAGGGGCCGCAGCCAGCATGATCTACCAGTTGGCGAAGCAGATTCAAGTGGGTAGGCGGCCGCGGATCTTTAAGTACGGGGAGCAAGCGCGCGACTTTGTGTATGTCAAAGACGTCGTAGAGGCGACGCTGCTGGCTGCGGAGGCCAATCACGGCGGCGTATATAATGTCGGCTCCGGGCGCTCCACCTCGTTCAATGAGGTCATTGCGCTCCTGAACAAGGCCATCGGGACCGACTATGATCCCGACTATTTTGATAACCCGTACTCATTCTATCAGCCGCACACCGAGGCCGACGTGAGCCTCGCGCGTGCGGAATTGGGCTATGTTCCGAAGTATCCGATCGATCGAGGGATCGCGAAATATGCTGCACAATTAATGGAAACCGGTATGAGGCAGGTTGGGTTGTCATGATCAGCAATAGTCTTGGCCGTGCTAGATGGGGAGGTAGCGGTGCCCTGTACCCGCAATCCGCTCTAGCGGGATCGAATCCCCGCCCGAGGTCTGAGGTTGTCGAGCGATGGCCTGTGATCGGCGTAATGATGGTCGGGTCCCGCGCAAGGAGAGTTTGTGAACCCCGCCAGATCCGGAAGGAAGCAGCGGTAAACAAACGGGCTCCTGTGCCGCGGGGAAGCTCGGCCGGAGCCTCGGTCACCGGTACAGCCCGGCAGCCGCGATCGACGGCGGGTGCACGGCCAGGAAAAAACTAACATGTCATACCTCGTTCTCGCCAGGCGATGGCGACCCCAGAACTTCGATGAGGTGGTGGGCCAGCGACCGGTCACCCAGACCTTGAAGAACGCTATCGCCAAAGACCGCGTTGCGCACGCCCTGCTTTTTGCGGGCCCGCGTGGGGTCGGGAAGACGACAACCGCCCGCATCCTGGCGAAGGCACTCAACTGCGAGCGGGGCCGCACACCCGACCCGTGTAGCGAATGCGCGAGTTGTAACGCGATTGCGACGGGCCGCTCAGTCGACTGCCTGGAGATCGACGGCGCCTCCAATCGGGGGATCGATGAGGTCCGGGAGTTGCGCGAAATCGTGCGGTATGCCCCGTCGCGCGACAAGTGCAAGGTGATCATTATCGATGAAGTCCATATGCTGACCGAGCCGGCCTTCAATGCACTGTTGAAGACGCTCGAGGAGCCGCCGCCCGGTGTCATCTTCATTCTGGCGACCACACATGCGCACAAAATCCCGTCTACCATTCTCTCGCGTTGCCAGCGTCACGACTTTCGGCGCTTAGGACAGGAAGAGATCCTCCCGCGGCTTCAGCAAATCGCTTGCGAGGAAGGGGCGACCGTGTCGGAGGGCGCCATGAAGGCGATTGCCCGCGCCGCAGAAGGAAGCCTCCGAGACGCCCAAAGCCTTCTGGATCAGGCCATCGCCTACAGTGGCGACGCGGTCAGCGAGGAGGACGTCGCGGTTGTGCTGGGGCTGGTGGAGGGAGAACTGCTGGCGCAGACTACCCAGGCGATCATCCAGCGTGACAGCAGCCTCGCCCTGGCGGTCGTTGAATCGCTCAGTGCCCGGGGGGACGACCTTCAGCGGTTCTGTCAGGAACTGCTGGCCCACCTGCGCGATCTGATGGTCTCGAAGGTGAGCAAAGATCCCACCCCGCTGCTTCAGTTGAGCCGCGTACCGCCGGACACGATTCGCTCGCAGGCCGAGGCTATGACGCTTGCCGATCTCGAAACGATCTTTCAGGTCCTGAGCCGGGCCGAGTTCGAGATGCGACGCGCTTCGCATCCGCGGTTTGTCCTGGAGATGGCGCTGGTGGAGGCGACAGAGGCTCGGTCACTGCAAACCCTTGAGATGCTCCTGAAGCGTCTGGCCGTCCTGGAGGAGAAGTTGCCGGCCGGCCGGGTAGCCGGCCCTGGACCTTCGGCGCTCCCCATGTTCGCCCCTACTTCCGTCACGCCGCTCCCCGCCTCCGGCCCGCCGGTCGAAGCGCCACCGCCCGCTCCGACCGATAGCACCAATGGTCCGCAGGAAGGCTGGACCCGCATGACGCGGCTGCTGGAACGGAAGAAGCGATCTCTTGCCGCGTTGCTCACCGCGGCGAAGGGGGTGATGTTTGAGGGCGACCGGCTCATCGTTATGCTGGAAAACGGGACAAGTTTTGCGCGATCAACGCTGGATGACCCTGAAAACCGACGCCTTGTGGCTGGAGCTGCGGCAGAAGTCTTTGGGCGGTCCATGGCGGTTGAGTATCGATTCCAGAGCTCAAGCCCTGTCCCTGCGGGGAGCGGTTCGGTCGGGGTCACCGCAGGCGGTTCGACGCAACTCACCACGGGTCAGGGTGAGCTGCCTCAGCCTCGGCGATCGGGTGGGACTGACCGTAAGTCGCGTGATCCCCAGCAGCGAGTTGTTCCGGAGCAGCGGATAGCGCCGTCCGATCAGGAAGCGCTGCGGCGTCATCCCCTGGTGCGCCGAGCCGTGGAGCTGTTTGACGGCCAAGTCGTTCGGGTCAGGACGAAACAGCCCGAATAGGGCGTGATGGGAGAATGAGATGAAGAACCTCGGGAACATCATGAAGCAGGCGCAGCGAATGAAGGCTGAGGCGGAAAGGATTCAGGCGGAGGCAGCGACGAAACGGGTTGAAGGGACGGCCGGCGGCGGGATGGTCACCGTGGTCTGTAATGGTCAGGGCGAAGTCGTTGCGGTAAAGATCGACCCGGAGGTCGCCGGCCCGGACGAATTGGAGATGCTGCAGGACCTCGTTGTGGCGGCGGCGAATGAGGCGCTCCGAAAAGCTCGTGAGCTGTTGAGCCAAGAGATGAGCCGTCTGACCGGCGGGCTGGGACTGCCCCCGGGGCTGGTGTAGAAGCGCCGTGTCCCGCTATGCCCCTACCCTGGTCCGGCTGATCGGTGAACTAGTCCGCCTTCCTGGCATCGGCCCTAAGACCGCCCAACGCCTGACATTTCACCTGCTCAAAGTCGGCAGAGAGGAGGCCGTCGCGTTGGCCCAGGCTATTGTCGAGCTGAAGGATCGGATCCAGAGCTGTGCGATCTGCTACAACATCTCTGAGGGCGAGCAGTGTCCCATCTGCGCCGACCCGACTCGAGATGGATCGGCGCTGTGCGTGGTGGAAGAGGCGAACGACCTCTGGGCCATCGAGAAGACGGCGAGCTTCAAGGGGCGTTACCACGTGCTGGGGGGATCGCTTTCGCCGCTGGAAGGGCGCGGCCCAGACCAGCTCACGGCCAAGGCCCTTCTGCAGCGCCTGGAGGGAGGAGAGATCAAGGAGGTAATCCTGGCCACGAACCCGAACGTCGAGGGCGAGGCGACAGCGATGTACCTCTCGCGCCTGCTGAAGCCGTTAGCCGTTCGGGTCACGCGAATCGCTCGCGGCCTGCCGATGGGTAGCGACCTGGAGTACGCCGACGAGGTAACGCTTTCCAAGGCATTAGAGGGGCGGCGTGATGTGTAAGGTTTACGGGCCAGAAAGTCGTTGCTCGCACCCATCGAGTGCGCTATAACTAAGGCAGTTAATGATCGCCTCCGGCCTTCAGCCAACAGCTCTTTGCTGACCGCTGGCAAGCAATTCCTGAGTTCTTAATATTCCCCGGTAGCTCAATGGTGGAGCGAGCGGCTGTTAACCGCTAGGTTGTAGGTTCGAGTCCTACCCGGGGAGCCATTTCGGTGGCCAGAAAGCCCCCTCGCCCACGTCATTGCGAGGGAGCGCAGTGACCGCAGCAATCTCACCGCTCTTCGCAACTTCAAAGACGCTGAGATTGCCGCGCTCCCTTCGGTTGCTCGCAATGACGGAGTCGGAGGAGCTTTTACGCCCACGGGCGAGCCGGCAACCCACGCAGTGCCGTCAGGAGACAAGATGCCTCAACATAGAGCGTTAGAGCAGTGGGTGGATCAGGTGGCGCGGGTGACCCGCCCTAGCCGCATCCATTGGTGCGATGGGTCAGAGGAGGAGCATCAGGTCCTCATTGAAGGGATGCTCCGGGATGGGACCGTGATTCGCCTGAACCATCAGCGCTATCCCGGGTGTTACTTGCATCGGAGCCATCCGTCGGATGTCGCAAGGACCGAGCACCTGACCTTCATCTGCACGTCTCGAAAGGAGGATGCCGGACCTACGAATAACTGGATGGAGCCCACAGAGGCTCGTACGCAGGTCGGGAAGCTCTTTGAGGGCAGCATGAGGGGCCGGACGATGTTTGTCGTGCCCTATCTGATGGGCCCGGCCGGCTCTCCCTACAGCAGGGTCGGGGTGGAGATTACCGACAGCCCCTACGTGGTTGTCAATATGCGGCTCATGACCCGCATGGGGAAGATCGCGCTTGAGCGACTTGGCGGGTCGGACAGCTTTGTCCGCGGCCTGCATTCACTCGGGGACCTGAGTCCGGACCGCCGCTTCATCCTCCACTTCCCCGAGGAGCGTCTCATCTGGAGCATCGGGTCAGGATATGGGGGTAACGCCCTGTTGGGGAAGAAATGCCACGCCCTTCGCATCGCCAGTTGGATCGGACGAGAAGAGGGCTGGTTGGCCGAGCATACCCTGATCGTCGGGGTGGAAGATCCTTCAGGGCAGGTTACCTATATGGCGGCTGCCTTTCCGAGCGCGTGCGGCAAAACCAATCTGGCGATGCTGGTCCCCCCCCGGGATCTCTCGGGCTACAAGGTGTGGACCGTAGGCGATGACATCGCCTGGATGCACATCGGGCCTGATGGACGGCTGCGGGCCATCAATCCGGAGGCCGGGTTCTTTGGTGTCGCGCCCGGCACCAGCGTCAAGACGAATCCCAACATCATGGCTGCGGTCGATCGCAATACGATCTTTACCAACGTGGCTGTCACCTCGGACGGAGAGCCGTGGTGGGAGGGAAAGGATCCGACGCCCCCTCATGGCCTCGTTGATTGGCACGGTAACCCGTGGGCCTCTGGAGAAGGGCCGGCAGCCCATCCCAACTCGCGTTTCACGGTTGCCGCCAGGCAGTGCCCGTCGATCTCCCCCCGTTGGGAGGACCCGGAAGGCGTTCCAATCTCGGCGATCCTCTTCGGAGGACGTCGCGCCCGTGTGGCGCCACTGGTCTATCAGTCATACGGTTGGCAACACGGCGTCTTTGTCGGGGCCGGTATGGCCTCAGAGACGACAGCCGCCCAGTCGGGCGCGGTCGGGGTCACCCGGCGCGACCCGATGGCGATGGTCCCATTCTGTGGCTATCACATGGCCGACTATTTCGGTCACTGGCTCGACATGGGCCAGCGTATTGCGCACCCCCCTGCGATCTTCCACGTCAACTGGTTTCGAACCAACCAGAACGGTCGCTTCCTCTGGCCTGGGT